>JAYUWA010000400.1:0-4652 GCA_043753795.1 Bacteroidota bacterium
TCTCATTACTTAAAACAGACTGCTTAATTGTGATATTGTAATGAGATCGATAAGATCAATGTCAACCAAAATACTGCAGCATTTTTTCCAAGTTTGAATGGAAGCGCTTCACAAAACTGGTATTATGGAAAGAGTATTGACCCAAATACAAATTCCTACACAACTCAAGAGGTAAAATCGAATTCATTTTCACTTAGTAGTTCCGTTTCAATTTTCGAAGGCTTTACAATTCAGAATTCACTAAAGCAAAGTAAGCTGAATTATTTGTCATCGCAGAATGAACTGAAGAAAATTCAAAACGACGTTTCTCTCAGTGTTGTGAATTTTTTCTTGCAGGCCATGTACAATCAGGAACTTTGGACCATTACAAAAGATCAAGTTGATGCATCGAAAGTGCAAAGAGACAGAATGAAAAGAATGTACGAATTGGGTTCGATCAGTAAAAGCAATTATCTGGATCTCGAATCACAATATGCGCTCGACGAAGTACGATTGATTCAGGCGGAGGCTCAGTACGACCAGTCTGTACTTTCATTAACGCAGTTGCTTGAGCTTGATTCAGTAGAGAATTTTAGAATTTCAGCTCCTGAAATTTCCATTCCTGAAATTGACATAAATCAATTCAATACAAATGCTATTTATGCAAAGGCTCTTACAAATCAGCCTGATATTAAAAGCTCTGAATATAAAGTGTTGAGTTCGGAAAAATCATTGGCAATTGCCAGAGGAAATTATTATCCGCGTATCAGTGCCAGCGGTTCTTTGAGTACAAACTACTCAAATTCCGGTCAGAGTATCGTTGATTTTACTGCCGGCCCTCCAATTACAACTCTTACGGGTTATACTTCAACGGGCGATGAGGTTTATACAGTAACCCCAAATGTTACTCCCGTTTTCCGCGAAACACCTTTCAATGATCAGCTCGATAATAACCTGGGTAAATCAATCGGAATTACTTTGCAAGTGCCGATCTTCAATGGACTTGCAGCTCGTAGTAATGTAAACAGAGCAAAGTTGAATTACAAGATCACTCAACTTAATCACGAATCAAACAAGAAGAATTTATACAAGAGTGTGCAACAAGCAGTAATTGATGCTTCTTCTTCGTACAAAAAATATCTTGCGGGTCAGAGAAGTGTTGAAGCACTGGATGAATCCTTCAAATTCAATCAAAGAAGCCTTGATCTTGGTTCAATCTCGACGATCGATTATCTGACCGCTAAAAATAATTTTGCAAAAGCTCAGACAGATCTTTTGCAAGCCAAGTATGATTTCATCTTCAGAGTAAAAATTATAGATTTTTACCTGGGAAAACCACTGACATTTTAATTTCTGATACATGCAGAAGAAGAAGAAGAAAAATAATATTTTGAAATGGCTGATCATTACGGTGATTGTGCTCGTGATATTTGCAATTGTCGGTAAAAAAGCCGGCTGGATTGGCGGTGCGGAAAAAAAACTAGTAGCAACTGAAAAAGTTGAAAAGAGAGATATAATCGAAATCGTTTCTGCAAGCGGAAAAATTCAACCCGAAGTTGAAGTTAAGATCTCACCGGATGTTTCCGGAGAGATTGTCGAACTGAATGTAAAAGAAGGTGACCGCGTAAAGAAAGGTCAGTTGCTTGCAAAAATACTTCCGGATATTTATCAGTCTTATCTTGACAGAGCTAATGCAGCATTGAATTCTTCTAAAGCAAATCTTGAAAATGCAAAATCAAGATTGTTGCAATCGAAATCTCAATTTGAAAGATCCAGATTGACATTCGAGCGAAACCAGAAGTTGTTTGAAGAGAAATTGATATCTTCTTCAGAATGGGAATCGATCCGTTCTGCTTATGAAGTTGCAAAAGCAGAGGTAGATGCCTCTATGCAAAGTGTTTCAGCTTCTGATTTTGGAGTCAGAAGTTCCGAGGCTACAGTGAAAGAGTCGCAGGATAATTTGAGAAAGACTACAATATTTGCTCCGGTAGACGGAACAATTTCAAAATTAGGTGTTGAACAAGGTGAGCGTGTTGTAGGTACTTCGCAAATGGCAGGTACCGAAATGTTTGTCCTTGCCGATTTAAATGAAATGGAAGTAAGTGTTGATGTTAATGAAAACGATATCGTAAGAGTACACGTTGGAGATACAGCTATCATTGAAGTTGATGCTTACATTGGTAAAAAATTCAAAGGCGTGGTCACTGAAGTTGCCAATTCTGCAAATGTCAGCGGACTTAGCGTAGATCAGGTTACAAATTTTACAGTTAAAGTAAGAGTGCTGCGTGATTCATATCTTGACATTGTAGACAAAGATCATCCGGAAAGAAATGTTTTTAATCCGGGTATGTCGGCAACAGTAGATATCAGAACAAAACGGGTTTCTAATGCTCTTTCTGTTCCAATACAATCTGTCACTACCCGCGATACTACCGGCAACATGGCTTCTGATTCGAAGTCCTTCGGAAATCAGGAAATGAAAGATCAGGGCGAAATGGAAGTGAAAGACTCAAAGAATAAAACAGAAGAAATAGAGAAAAAAGATCTTGAATGTGTTTTTGCAATTGAAAATGGAAAAGTAAAACTGGTTCTTGTTGAAATCGGAATTCAGGATAACAATCACATCGAGATTAAAAGTGGATTGAAAGAAGGCCAGGAAATTGTCTCAGCACCATACAGTATGATCGCCAAAACTCTGAAAGATGGCGATGAGATAGAAGTGGTTCAGAAAGACAAACTTTATTCTGCCGAAAAAAAATAAGTTCATGCCGCTAATACTTTCACTCGAAACTGCAACGACCAATTGCTCGGTTGCTCTGGCTTCCGATGGAAAGGTACTTGCCGCAAGAAGTATCAACAGTGGTTACTCGCATGCTGAAAAGATCAATGTTTTTATTCAGGAAGTAATTGATCAGGCCGGTTTCAAATTGAAAGATCTGAATGCAATTGCAGTCAGCAGCGGTCCCGGTTCTTATACAGGCCTGAGAATCGGCGTCAGCACTGCTAAAGGATTATGTTATGCATTAGACATTCCCCTTATTGCTGTCAATACCCTTGATGCAATGGCTTATGGGATGAAAGCAGAGAATGCAGAATTTCTTGTTCCAATGATCGATGCAAGACGGATGGAAGTGTATTCAGCAGTTTACGATGAGAATAAAAAACGGATGTCTGAAGTTGAAGCAATTGTTGTAGATGAAAAATTTTATTCGGGTTTCAAGCAATCAAAACAGTTATTGCTTGCCGGTGATGGCGCTGATAAATGCATTGAACTTTTCAAAGCAGATTCATCAATTAAAATTCAAACTGAATTTATGCCCCAGGCAGAATTCATGACAACTCTTGCGGAGCTAAAATTCAAAAACTCAGAGTTTGAAAATGTTGCTTTGTTTGAACCGTTTTACCTGAAGGAATTTGTTGCCGGGCCGGTTAAAAAAAAATAAACATAGAGAACATAGAGTTCACAATGAGATCATAGAATTATTATTTCGAAGAAATACCTCCATGGACTCATTGTGAGCTCCATGTTCTCTATGTTTTAATTTCTACGTTCATTCCTTCTCCAAAACCAAATCATCATTCTCCACCATAGTAGCCTCATTCAAATGAAGCTTCTTGACTTTGATATCTGCTGATGCGGTAATGGTGGTTTCCATTTTCATGGCTTCGATTGTGAATAGCGGCGCATTTTTCTTTACCAGATCACCTTCTTTTACAAAGATCTTTGTCAGCCTGCCTTGAAGTGGAGACCCAATATGATTTTCACCTTTAGCTTTTACATGTGAGATCTTCTCCACCTTAGCTTTGTGATCCTTCACTTCAATAGAACGAGTTTGACCGTTCAGGCGGAAGAATACAGTTCTGTTTCCATTCTCATCTACATTGTCTGAAATGTAAAGTAAGCGAATCAACAATGTCTTGCCTCTTCCGATGTTTACAAGAATCTCTTCATTGCTTTTCATTCCATAGAAAAATGCAGGAGTAGGAAGTGAGGTGACATCACCAAATTGTTTGTTGAAATTATAGTACTCTTCAAAAACTTTCGGATAAAATTTCCATGAAAGGAAATCAAGAAAACTCTGATAGTTGTCAAATTTTTTCTGGAACTCTTCGAATTCAATTTCAAAATCAATTGGTTTCAAATGCGCATTCGGCAGATCAGTGTATGGTTTTTGATCTCGCAAAATTATTTTCTGCAATTCTTTCGGCCAGCCACCAAATGGTTGTCCAAGGTCGCCTTTGAACATACTTTTCACTGACTCAGGAAACGACAGATTTTCTTTTTTGAAAACATCTTCTTTCGAAAGTTTGTTGTTGACCATGAACATTGCCATATCGCCAACTACCTTTGAGGATGGTGTAACTTTTACAATGTCACCGAACATCTCATTCACATCTTCGTAGGCTTTTTTGATCTCATCCATTCTTTCAGCAAGTCCAAGAGATATTGCCTGAGGTTTAAGATTAGAATATTGTCCACCGGGAATTTCGTGTTTATATACTTCAGCCGTTCCTGCCATCAGACCCGATTCAAAAGGGTAGTAATATTCACGAACTGTTTCCCAGTAATTGGAAAATTCATTCAGAGAATTTACATCTGTCTTTGTTTCATAAGGTGTGTTGCGTAACGATTCAACAAGTACATTGAAATTCGGTTGACTGGTCAAACCTGA
>JAYUWA010000401.1:0-13918 GCA_043753795.1 Bacteroidota bacterium
CGGATATGAACAAGATGTGCAGTTATTCCTGCAGCCATTGTATTGTGTAAATTGTGTTTGCCTTGTAGGGCTAGTTCATGTATCAGCATGGTAAATTGGTTGTTGTTTGTGTTTATGATGAGTTGTTGATCTTCTACGTATGCTCCTTGTTCTACTTTTGTCTTAAGTGAAAAAGGATATTTTTTTGAATTCACTTCAACAGAAGGGAGATACTCTGTCGTTATTGCATCATCAGCACAATAAATAAATGCATCGGCTGATGTTTGATTCTGAACTATCCTGAATTTTGCCATGACATAATTTTTTAATTCGTAATTATATCTGTCAAGGTGATCAGGGGTGATATTTGTAAGGATGGCGATGTCACATTTGAAATGATACATGTCATCAAGCTGAAAACTGCTTAACTCAAGTACATAGTAATCGAAATCCTGCTCCGCTACCTGCATAGCGAAACTCTTTCCTACATTTCCGGCTAGTCCGACTTTCAATCCCGCTTTCTGCAGAATATGATAGACAAGCATTGTTGTAGTCGTTTTTCCATTCGTTCCTGTGATACCGATCATCTTTGCTTTTGAATAACGACCTGCAAATTCGATCTCACTGATCACAGGAATTCCTGCAGTACGGATCTTTTTTAAAATCTCGACTTTCTCCGGAATGCCAGGACTTTTTACAATTTCATTCGCAGAAAGAATCTCTGACTCACTGTGAATTCCTTCTTCAAAACGGATCTTGTATTTTTCAAGGGCAGCACGGTACTCCTGTTTGATCTCACCTTTATCGGATACAAAAACATCAAAGCCTTGCTTTTGGGCAAGCACAGCTGTACCTACACCGCTTTCGCCGGCACCTAATACAACTATTTTCTTTATGTCTGTTTGAGTATTCAACTGATCAACGAAGTTTTAATGTTACAACTGTAAGTACTGCAAGCATGATTCCTATGATCCAGAATCTTGAGACAATTTTTGATTCATGGTATCCCAATTTCTGGTAGTGATGATGTAATGGCGACATCTTGAAAATGCGCCGACCTTCACCATATTTTTTCTTTGTGTATTTAAAATATCCCACTTGCAAGACCACAGAAACATTTTCAATCAGAAAGACTCCACATAAAATAGGAATGAGTAATTCCTTTCTGATCGCAATTGCAAACGTGGCAATGATCCCGCCTAATGCAAGACTTCCTGTATCGCCCATGAAAACCTGTGCGGGATATGCATTGTACCAGAGGAATCCAACACAAGCACCAACAAAAGCTGCAATAAACACAACGAGCTCGCCGGCATGCGGGATGTACATTATGTTCAGATAATTTGCAAAAACTGTGTTACCGGAAACGTATGCTAAAATTCCAAGTGTAGCTCCAATGATCGCACTTGTGCCTGTTGCAAGTCCATCGATACCATCGGTAATATTTGCTCCGTTCGAAACAGCAGTGATGATCAAGATTACTATCGGAATAAAAACAAGCCATGCATATTTCTGATAGCCATGACCCATCCAACTAAGTAATGATGCATAATCGAATTCGTGATTCTTGATAAATGGAATTGTAGTAGTAGTCGACTTTACTGCTTTCGGCGAATACAACGCATTCTCCGATTGACGCATTTCTTCGATTACATTTTCATTGTTGTGCTCAATTACGATTGATTTGTTTATCACTTTCTCTTTAACAACTACATTTGGATTCCAGTAAAGAGTAATTCCAATGATGATACCTAAACCAACTTGTCCAAGGATCTTAAACCTTCCTGCTAATCCTTCTTTATCTTTTTTGAATACTTTGATGTAATCATCTATAAAACCAATTATCCCAAGCCAGATCGTTGTCACGATCATTATGATCACATACACATTGAATAATCTTGCAAATAATAAGGTAGGAATCAATATAGCAGCAATGATGATCAGTCCACCCATTGTAGGTGTACCTTGTTTTACTTTCTGCCCGTCTAATCCAAGATCCCGAACTGTTTCACCTACTTGCTTCTTTAGTAAAATTCCAATGATCATTTTTCCAAATAAAAGTGAAATGATCAAAGACATGATCAATGCAAGCGAAGCACGGAAGGAAATGTATTGAAACACTCCGGCTCCCGGGAACTTTAATTCATTATGTAAATAATCGAACAGATAGTATAACATGCTATGCCATTATTTGAAATAATTCGAGTAATATTTTTTTATCGTCGAATGGTGTGCGAATCCCTTTCACTTCCTGATATTTTTCATGACCTTTTCCTGCTACTAAAATCACATCACCCGGCTTTGCCAGTGAAACAGCAGTTTTGATCGCTTCACGGCGATCAGCGATCGACAATGTTTTTCTTGCTTCACCTAGTGGAACACCTTTTTCCATCTGACGAATAATTTCTGCCGGATCTTCCGATCTCGGATTATCGCTTGTTAAGATCACACGATCACTTTTTTCACAAGCGATCTTTGCCATCACCGGGCGTTTTGCCGAATCCCGATCTCCACCACATCCAACAACTGTTATGATCTTTCCATGTCCATCGTTCACATCATGGATAGTAGAAAGAACATTCTGCAAAGCATCAGGTGTATGGGCGTAATCGACAACTCCTACTATTTGTGATGGAGATGTTACAAAGTCAAATCTGCCTTCAACCGGCTCAAGTGTGCTCAATGCTGTCAATACTTCAAGTTTATCTTCTTCAAGTAATGTTGCAGTAGAAAAAGCGGCCGTAAGATTGTAAGCGTTGAAACTTCCTACCAATCGGCAAAGCACTTCCTGACCATTGAGATTCAAAAGCAATCCTGAAAAATGATTTTCTATCAGCTTACAACGGTAATCAGCTACTGAACGTAAGCCATAAGTATATTTTTTCGCTTTTGTATTCTGAAGCATGATGGCGCCATTCTTATCATCCAGATTTGTTAAAGCAAAAGCTTCAGCAGGGAGATGATCGAAAAATTCTTTTTTCGCTTTCAGATAATTCTCAAATGTTTTATGGTAATCGAGATGATCATGCGTCAGATTAGTAAAAACACCGCCGGCAAAGACAAGTCCGGCGATACGTTTCTGAACTACAGAATGCGAACTCACTTCCATAAAAGCATGTGAACATCCGGCATCTACCATTGCAGACAACATTCCATTCAATTGAATAGGATCCGGTGTTGTATGAGTTGCAGGAATTACCTGATCATTGATCTGGTTTTTCACTGTCGATAACAATCCTACTGAATAACCTAGCTTGCGGAACAACTGATACAACAAAGTAGCGGTAGTTGTCTTGCCATTTGTTCCCGTAACACCAATCAGTTTTAAATTCTCTGATGGGTTTCCGAAATAATTGGAAGCGATCATTGCAAGTGCAAGCGCGCTATCATTGACACGTACATAAGTGATTCCATTTATCAGTTCTTCAGGAAATTGTTCGCATACAATTGCAACAACTCCTCTTTCAATGACTGACGAAATATAATTGTGACCATCAGACTGTAATCCTCTGACAGCTACAAATAATCCGCCTTCTCTTGCAGAACGTGAATCGAAACAGACATCGATGACATTGAGGTCAGTACTACCCGACACTTCTTCAATCCCGGTCTTATAAAGAATATCTTTTAGTAACCTCATATATCAAGATCAAGAATGATCAACTGTCCTTTAATGATTTTGGTACCGGAACTGATCGACTGGCGAATTACATTTCCTCTTCCATTTACTTTTACTCTGTAACCAGCGTTCTCAAGAATGTAAACAGCATCCTTCAAGCCCATTCCATAGACATTAGGTGTGATTCCCGCTACCTGCTTTCTTTCACTCATCACAATCCGGTCTGATTGAATAGCAGGCGATACTAAATTCGCATCCATATCTTTTGTAGACGATGGTATATTCAGATGAGCAAAAACTTTTTTCAGATCTTTCTGGTGACCTGCTTTTGCCAATGGCAAAGGTGAAACTGTCGTATCACGGTCAACCGGTTTGTCGTCGTGCAGATCGACATGATTGCTGTAAACTTTATCGGCAATGTCTTTGAAAATCGGTGCAGATACGGCACCACCAAAGAATACGTCTCGCGATGGTGCATAAACTACGACCATACAAGAATACTTCGGTGCATCTGCAGGAAAGTATCCAACGAACGATGCCTGATATGATGGATTAACTTTATCATATCCAAATTTGTTCTGGGAGATCTGAGCGGTACCTGTTTTTCCGGCAATTCTGTAAGGTGATTTATTTAATTCCTTTGCAGATCCTCTTTCCACTACACCTTCCATTAACTTTCTTGCTTTTGCAATTGCAGCTGGACTTGCAATAGAATCACGAATGATCTCTGTTCCGAATTTTTTTATTGTACGTCCATGGCTTTGAATTTCTTTCACAAAATGTGGACGAACCATACGGCCATTGTTTGCTATAGCATTATAGAAAGCAAGAATCTGCAATGGTGTCAATTTCGTTTCATAGCCTATAGACATCCAGGGCAACGATACGCCTGACCAGTCTTTAGCAGTGATATTTTTGATTCTTGGAATTCCTTCACCTTCTATTTCCAAACCTAATGGAGTTCCTAATCCAAACGATTTAATTTTATCAATGAAGGCCTGTGGATTTTTCGAATAATGATTTATGATCACTGAAGAGATACCAACATTTGAAGATGTTTCAAAAGCTTGTTGTATTGACAACTTTGGAAAATGCGGTGGATGAGCGTCAACCATTTTGTGCTTACCGAATTTACGTTCACCGTTACCGACAAAAATCGAATCTTCCGGATCGATCAAACCATCATCCAGTGCTGCAAGCATTGAAGCCATTTTAAATGTAGAACCCGGTTCAGTTGCTTCTGCTATTACATAGTTAAAATCCTCTACATAATTTCCTAAAGAATTTCTTTTTAAATTGGCAATAGCTTTGATCTCTCCTGTTGCAACTTCCATCAGAACTGCACACCCGTGATCAGCATTGTGTCTGATCAAATGTTCTTCAAGAGAATTTTCAGCTACATCCTGAATATTGATATCGATCGTTGTCACAATATCATGTCCATCCTTAGATTCAATTTCTTCCTTATCATTTAAAGGCTTCCACATTCCGCCACTGATGCGCTGTTCAAGTCTGCGGCCTCCAACTCCTTTCAATTCTTTATTGTATGCCGATTCAATTCCAACAGGTTTGAAGTCACGCATCGTACCGATCGTACGGGAAGCCAGCATCTTGAAAGGCATTTCACGGATCTCTTTCTGTAATACCATCAAACCACCTTTGTATCTTCCCATTCTGAACAAAGGAAATTTCTTCAATTCCTGTAATTCATGATAGCGAACATTTCTTCTTACAAGGAAAAATCTTTCTTTTGAAGTACGTGCTTCACGAAGCGAAGACTTAAAATCGGATGCAGTGCGGTCAGGAAAAAGTAAAGACAATGAAATTGCAAGTGAGTCAATGTTTTTATTGAAATTTTCTTCCGTTAGTCCGTCGGCACGAAGGTCCATACGAATGTCATAAATTGGAATAGAAGTGCTCAACAACCTGCCATCGCTGGAAAAAATATTTCCTCTGCTTGCTTCTACTTTCTGATATCTTGTTGAAAAACTATCAGCCTGTGCAGTCCAGTAATCGCCTTGCACAAACTGAATACGGAAGATCTGGACGAGAATCAAAACACCCATTAAACACATCAAAATAAATGATATGTTTATTCTCCACATTATGTCCTTTTTTACTTCCATGTTCGTGTGGGTACTCTGTTACTTTTTTTTCTTTCTTAGGTGCGAAAATTTTCTGCGTAGGCTGAGTATTCTCTTTTAATTCTGATGCTGAAAGTTCACGTGCTAATTCCGATTGCTTGCTTTCAGCCATCAATTGCGACATCGTTGAAATATATTCTGCTCGTCGCTCTTTCAATTCATGCTTTGTCTTTTCAATATCTCTGATCACTCGCTCAGCGTAATAACTATTTCCGATATAACAGATGATCAAAAAAGTGACAAACAATACGAATGGCATTGCCTTGGCAATTTCATTACGTTGAAAAATTCCAAAAACATCCATCAATCGGGTCAGGATCACCGGTGGTTTTGCTTTCTTCTTAACCTTCTTCTCCACTTTAGGAGCTTCCTCTTCTACCTCTTCATTTTCTTCAATTACGGGAGCAGGTTTTCTTTTATTCTCAGCCATTTTTTAATTCTTTTCTGCTATTCTCAATTTCGCACTTCGCGAACGCGGATTTCGTAATACTTCTGCTTCTGTGGCTTCAATGGGTTTCCGGTTCACTGCTTTCAAAGGACTATTGGTTTGATTTCCGAAGACATCTTTCTCAACTTCACCTTCAAATATTCCTTTTGAAATAATATTTTTTACTAATCGGTCTTCAAGTGAGTGATATGAAAGCACTACCAGTCTGCCTTGCGGTGCTAATACATTTGTTGTTTCCATCAACATTTCCTTCAGAGCTTCCAACTCTTCGTTCACTTCGATTCGCAACGCCTGAAACACTTTAGCGTAATACTGGCTTTCCGCTTTCTTATCGACACAAGAGGAGATCGCTGTCTTAAACTGTTCAATGTGCGTTAGCTTCTCTGTCTTTCTTACTTCCACTATTTTCCTTGCCAGTGTTTTTGAATTGTGTACTTCTCCATACTGAGAGAAGATCCGAAGCAATTTTTCTTCTGAATAAGTATTCAGAACATCCGCTGCAGTAACTTTCGATTCACGATTCATTCGCATGTCCAGTTCAGCTTCATATCGGATAGAAAATCCGCGGTCTGCTGCATCGATCTGATAAGAAGAAATTCCCAGGTCTGCTAGTATTCCATCGACAGGTAAAGCATCGTAGTAGCGAAGAAAATTTTTAATGAATCTGTAGTTCTGTCTGACAAGCACAAAACGAGGATCTTTGATCGAATTTCGTTCTGCATCTTCATCCTGATCAAAAGCGATCAGTCGACCGTTTTCACCAAGTCGTTTTAAAATCTCCTTCGAATGTCCGCCGCCGCCAAAAGTGACATCGACATAAACACCATCAGGTTTGATCTGTAAGGCTTCAATACATTCATTCAACAGAGCCGGCTCATGATAAGTAGTCATCCTCATCCTCCTTCTTCTTCTTTCCCATCACCTCTTCCGCCAATTGTGAGAAGTTTTCTGAATCATCCTTCATCATCCGAGCATACTCCGCTTCTGACCATATTTCAATCCGGTTCCCATAAGCAAAGAGCACAATATCTTTTTCGATTCCTGCATAATCCATCAATGTTTTTGGAAGCAGTAATCGATTTGTTGTATCCAGTTCCATCGAAGTAGCGCCGTTATTGAATTTGCGTAAGAACTCGCGGTTCTTGCGAATGAACATATTCAGTGAATTAACATCGTCGCTGATCTTGTCCCATTCTTTACGCGTGTACATCACCAGATGCTTTTCCATTCCACGGTTTGCAACAAAAAGCTTCTGCTCTTTTGCCGGAATTTGCTTTTTCAAACCGCCCGGCAAAAGGAACCGTCCTTTTGCATCTACTGTACAATGAAATTCACCGATGAATCCCGCCATTCGAAGATTTTTTCTTTGCGCTAATGTAAATCAAATTTTACCACTTCCTACCACTTTTTACCACTTTGTTGAAAACTTTCTGAATCGGGCCATGCGCGCGGCTTTCAGAATATGGCCTCCACATAGAACTGAGAAATTCAGGGTGCTAAACACCTGTTTTTAGTAGCCTCCGGATGTCAGATTGACGCCGGTGGGAGAATAAAATCAACAACTTCCATTGTATAAACCTTACTGAGATGCATCTTCACACGTCTCATTTTTTCTATACATTTGGAAAAAAGATTTTATGCAATACGAAATCAAACAGGAGAATGACTTTCACTACATCGAAGAAGGAAACGGCCCCACGCTTTTGCTTCTGCATGGCTTGTTCGGTGCTCTGAGCAACTGGTCGGATGTTGTCAATCATTTTTCAAAACGGTATCGTATCGTTATACCTCTGATGCCTATCTACACACTTCCCATTCTGAATACGAATGTGAAAGCTCTTGCAGGGTTCATCCACGATTTCATTAATTTCAAACAATACAAAGACATTATCCTTATTGGTAATTCACTCGGTGGTCATGTGACTTTGGTTTATGTGAAAAATCATCCGGAAAATATCCGTGGCATGGTACTGACCGGCAGTAGTGGTTTGTATGAAAATGCAATGGGTGGATCTTTTCCTAGAAGAGAAGACTATAATTTCATCAAACAAAAAGTTGAGTATACATTTTATGACCCTGCATCTGCTTCAAAAGAATTAGTTGATGAAGTGTATGGAATTGTAAACGACAAAGGCAAGTTGATCAGAATCCTTTCTCTGGCTAAATCTGCCATTCGTCATAACATGAGCGACGATCTTCAGTTTATGAAACAACCTGCATGCCTTATCTGGGGAAAGAATGACACCATCACTCCACCGGATGTTGCCGAAGAATTTCATCGTCTGCTCCCAAAAAGCGAATTACACTGGATCGACAAATGCGGTCACGCCCCAATGATGGAGCAGCCGAAGGAGTTTAATGATTTGCTGGATGGGTGGCTGTTAAGGACTTTTCCTGCTGGAAAGTGGTAATTTTAACACAGAGAAAATGAACATCAAACAAGCCGAATTCATTGCCAGCAATACTGCTTTTGAAAAATGTCCGAAGCCGGATATGCCGGAGTATGCATTTATTGGCAGGTCGAATGTTGGAAAATCTTCGTTGATCAATATGCTGACCAACAGAAAAGCGTTGGCCAAGACGTCTTCTACACCGGGAAAGACTCAACTCATTAACCATTTTATCATCGATGAAAAATGGTACTTAGTCGATTTGCCCGGATATGGATTTGCTAAAGCTTCGAAAGACAACAAAGCAGCTTGGGATAAAATGATCAAAGACTATCTGGAGAAACGAATGAATCTGATGACAGTATTCGTACTGATCGACATAAGACATGAACCACAGAAAGTAGACGTGAAATTTATCAACTGGATGGGCGAAAAAGAAATTGCATTTGTAATCGTTTTTACAAAAGCAGATAAGATCTCCAAACAATTAGTCGCCTCTTCTGTTGCTGCTTATAAAAAAGAACTTCTTCAAACATGGGATCAACTGCCAACGATCTTTATTACTTCTGCTGAAAAAAATGTTGGGAGGGATGAGATACTGGACTATGTTGAAAATGTGAACAAGGAATTTAAGAAGAAATGAAGAATGAAAAGTGAAAAGTGAAAATTGAATTTAATTGCGGATTGCGGATTGCGGAATGAGCTCGATTTAAGTAATTTCCTTGAATGAGCGGTGATTCGAAAGACGAAAACCAAAAAAAAGAAAAAAGAAAAAAGAAAAAAGAAAAAAGAAAAAAGAAAAAAGAAAAAAATGAATTCAAAAATAAACTTCCACGTAAAACTTGATGAAGAGAGAGTTCCGGAAACGATAGCATGGGAAGCATCTGATAGCGGCATGACGGGTGTAAAGCCTTGCAATGCTGTAATGATGAGCATCTGGGACCCAAAAGAAAATACAACACTACGTATCGACCTATGGACAAAAGAAATGTTAGTCGATGACATGAAACGTTTCTTCTACGAAAACTTCATGACCATGGCCGATACCTACCAACGTGCTACCAACGACGAAGTGAATGCGAAGAATATTAAGAAGTTTGCGGAGGAGTTTGGACGTAGTATTGAGAAGCCGATTCTGTAAATCAGGTCAAGGGTCAAAGGTCAAGGGTTTCGCTACTTGCAAGTAAGCAGCGTGACCCTTGACCCTTGACCTTTGACCTCAAGAAGCAGCGTGACCCTTGACCTTTAACCTTTGACCTAAAAAAACTACTTCGCCGGCTTATACCCCGACTCCTGATAAATCCGCATCATATCCTTCATCTCCATCAGTTGTCGTAGCTCTGTTTTGGGATGTTTTTTGAGGTAGGCGGAAACGATTTTCCAGCCGATGTATTTACCGATATTTCCTGGTGAATCCTTTGGAAAAGCACTGGTTGTTGGTCCGTCGTTGGTATACTTTGAAAGAATATTCGGATCTGCGCTGAATAGCAATTTATTGTCAACAAAAAATGTCCAGATCTCCTTTTCGTTTTTTTCACACCATTCATACTGTGCTTGTGTGAAACCTAGTCTGCGCCAATGCTCTTCGTCAGGAATAACATATTCAAGAAAAGTTACGACTCTTCCTTCACTGATCATCATATCGATCACTTTTGCTGACCCTTCATCGATCTGATAGTCACTCAGTGCCCATCCTTTCATGGCATCCATTACAACATTACTTTTCTCCATCTGGATGCGCAGATAATTCGGCAACGCCGGTTCGAGGGTATTGTAATAACGATAGTCTTTTCCAAGATACATATCGAGTCCGATTCCAAGATTGAAAGAATCACAAACAATCGGATAAGAGAAGGCCGACAATAAAGTAACAATTGTCGGAATGGATTTATCAGGAAAGTAATAATGATAATACTTGAAAGCCTGTGTCAACTGTTCCTTTTCCTCAGAAAAATCTCCGAAAGTTTTACTGATATCGTTAGCGACGGCACGGAAATTTGTATCACTAACAAACGATACAATTCGTTCCTGCATCATTATGCTATCCGGCGTTCCTAATGAAGTGATTCTAAACATGTACAAGTCGAAAAAATCGCCGTAATCTGCTTTTAACTTTGCAATTGATTCGGCAGGACGATCGATATTTATTCCAAATAGGTCAGACTCAAATCTCTGCACCTTTAATTCAGTCGAAACAGTCGAAATATCAACCTTTTGTACATTGTGATCACAAGCTGAAATCAACACCAACGTGTAAATAACCAATAGTGCTGCGATATGAGATGATAATTGTTTTTTCATTAATATTGTAGGAAATTAAAACAAAAGTAAAAGTATTCATCTATCAAACGTCTAATCTCTAAAAAATTATATAACATGAAAAAGTTAACTGCTGTTGCATTACTGATCCTTTCAGGTTTCGCTTCGCAAGCTCAGAATAATGAAGGTCTGCATTTCGGATTAAAAGTTACTCCTTCCATTGCATGGTTAAGGACTGATACAAAAGGAACTGAAAGCGATGGTTCGAAATTCGGATTCTGTTACGGCTTGATAACTGAATTCAGATTCTCTGATAATTATTCTTTTGCAACAGGATTGGATGTAACATACCGTGGCGGTAAATTACGTCAGACAACAGAAGTGAATGACAACATTACTAAAGTTGTTACAATCGCTGAATCTGCGTTGACATTACAATACATCGAACTTCCAATTACATTAAAACTAAAAACAAATGAGATCGGATATCTGACTTACTATTTACAGGCTGGTCTTGCTCCTGCAATCAATATTCGCTCCAGAGGAGATATTGCAATCAATACGCAGACAACGACATTAGCTACCGATGATAAAGTGACTTCGAATGTTGAAGTTGACGACGAAGACATTCAGGACGAGATCAACAACATTAACCTTTCAATGATAATTGGTGGTGGAATTGAATATACGCTTAGCGGCTCAACTGTATTACTGGTAGGTATTCAATTCAATAACGGACTCCTTGATGTTTCCGACGATGAAGAATTGAAGATGAATAGTAATTTGTTGGGATTGTCGGTTGGAATTTTATTTTAATAGAGATTCGTAATTCGGGATTCGTAGTTCATAACCAACGACCGAATCTCGAATCCCGAATTTCAAATTACGATTATCGAACAAATGCGCATCGCTCTCGCTCAACTGAATTACACCGTCGGTGATTTCGAAAAAAATGTATCTCTTATCAAGCAGAACATTGTAAAAGCGAAGGCAAGCGGTGTTGAGTTAATCGTCTTTTCTGAATTATGTATAAGTGCCTATCCGCCGCAGGATTTTCTGGAGTTCGACGATTTCATTGTAAAATGTCGTTTAGCCGCTGAGGATATTGCAAATGAATGTAAAGGTATTGCAGCCATTGTTGGTCTACCTGTTCGTAATAAAAAGCTGGAAGGAAAAAATCTTTTTAACGCTGCATTGCTTTTAACAGAAGGTACTATTGCTGACGAAGTTCATAAAGCACTCCTTCCTACTTACGATATTTTTGACGAATACAGATACTTCGAGCCGGAGCGAAATTTTCATTGCATCAATTTTAAAGGCATAAAGATCGCTTTAACGATCTGCGAAGATCTCTGGAATGTAGAAGATGATCCTATGTACATCAACTCTCCAATGGATGTTCTTATCAAGGAAGAACCGAAATTGATGATCAATATTGCAGCTTCTCCTTTTGATCATGCACATGCTGAGTCTCGTAAAGCAATACTTCGCAGGAATGCTTTGAAATATAAATTACCTTTATTGTATGTAAATCACATCGGCGCACAGACAGAAATAATATTTGATGGTGGCAGCATTGGAATCGACCAAGAAGGAGAGACCATTCATGAGATGAGTTATTTCCGAGAAGACTTTGCTATGTTCGATTTTGATGCCGGAAGTAGAAAACTGACCTGCTCGAAAATAGTTCCGGTTTTAAATCACAAACATTTGAAGATCGCTGATATTCATGATGCGCTTATTCTTGGCATCCGCGACTATTTCAGCAAACAAAATTTCAAGAAAGCAATATTAGGGTTAAGCGGCGGAATCGATTCTGCACTTGTTACTGTACTTGCTTCAACTGCACTTGGTCCGGAAAATGTTCATACGATTCTGATGCCTTCAGAATATTCTTCAAAAGGTTCTGTTGATGACTCTATTGATTTACTTCAGAAAATTAGTGTTTCGCATGACCTCATTCCAATTAAAGATCTGCTTGACGAATATCTCAAAGCACTTAAACCATTCTTTAAAGATTTGCCATTCAGCGTTGCTGAAGAAAATATTCAGGCACGGATTCGTGGTGGATTGCTGATGGCTGAATCAAATAAATTCGGATACATATTGCTGAATACTTCTAACAAAAGTGAATTAGCAGTAGGCTATGGAACATTGTATGGCGATATGTGCGGAGGACTTTCTGTTATCGGCGACATTTATAAGACTCAGGTTTTTGAACTTTGCAGATACATCAATCGTAATGGAGAAATCATTCCTGAAAACATTTTAACCAAACCACCTTCAGCAGAATTACGTCCGAATCAAAAAGATTCCGATTCACTTCCTGAATATGATATTCTTGATAAAGTTTTATTTGAATACATAGAAAACCGCCGCGGTCCGGCAGAGTTGATGGGAATGGGCTTCAACGAAGCATTAGTACGTCGTATCTTAAAAATGGTGAACACCAATGAATACAAGCGTTATCAGACTCCTCCTATTTTACGAGTTTCTCCCAAAGCCTTCGGCAAGGGTCGTCGTTTGCCGATAGTAGGTAAATACTTGAGCTAATCGGCACTTCTCCCTTTATCTTGCTTATCTCTTATACCTAAACTTAAACCTAAACTCAAACTCACTCATTTACATTTCCACCAGCCGCACCCCCTTTTTTCACTTTTCACTTTTCATTTTCCATTTTCCATTTTCCATAAGCTTTCCCACCGGATTAAATATTTCAATTTTTCGGTCAATATTGTTGAGTATGTTTCAAAGATTCAATTAAAACAGGCAGATCTTTTTTATACTGTTCAACGTCCCAGACAATATTCCAATTTGCAACATACTCTGCTAAAGGTCGAAGTCCTACTTCAGCACGCCTTTTATCAACATTGTCCGGATCTTCAAGCGGTGAAACATAATAAAGCTGAGTTTTGTTGTCACGGCCTATCTGACTTCCATATGTCTGCATTCTACCATTACGTAATGCAACTCTATCTTCAAGCAATGCAAGACTACCTGCTTGTGCCTTTCCATTTTTCACGGCTTCACGCATCATTGGCAAATAAAACTCTTGCGTTTTTATATCTGAATGTTGAAT
>JAYUWA010000402.1:0-4608 GCA_043753795.1 Bacteroidota bacterium
GGTGTAGTCTGCAGACTACACCCCAACAATAGCTGAAAAGAAGTTGTGTAGGAGGTTTCTAACAGAACAAAATTGATTAAAGTAATATGAACAATTACATTCCGTGTTCTTCTTGTGCCCTTGTGTTCTTGTGTTCTTGTGTTTAAAAACTACCTCGAAAGCTCCCTCAATTTCCTATACTTCAGATAAGTCGACCAAGCAGAAATTTTTGCAATTGTGAATCCTGTACGGCCATCTAAAAATCCGAAGTGAACAATGTAATGATGAAGAAATTTTGCAATGGGATTGATGAGAAGTTTGAAGAAGGTTGCTTTCTTTCCCATTTTGAAAAAAGATTTCGCTGCTATGTCGGCGAAATATTCGGCTTGTTTGTAGTGCTCTTCGATGGTGTAATAACTGTAGTGCAAAATATCGCCTTGAAGTTTGCCGGTATTGGAATCACCGGATATCAATTCATATTTGTCGTGTGGATTGATACCGGCCCACTGTCCTTTTCTGCTGTCCCATAAACGTGATTTTGTATCGGGATACCAGCCGCTGTGATGAACCCATTTGCCGCAGTAGTTTGTCAGACGATTCATATAATAACCATCGTGAACAAAATTCTTTTTCACTTCTGAAATTGAATTGCGCAGTTTTTCATCGAGGGCTTCATCGGCATCGAGCGAAAGGATATGCGGATACTTTGCTTGCGTGATTGCAAAATTTTTCTGCTGAATATGTCCTTCGAATTTGTTTTCGATGAATTTTGCACCATAACTCACACAGATCTCTTTTGTTTTGTCTTTACTGAATGAATCTACAATTACAATTTCATCGGCAATTCCTTTTACAGAATCCAGACAACGTGCAATATTGTGCTCTTCATTAAAAGTAATGATCACTACAGAAACAGGAGTCATATCTGCGGCTAATGTAGCGATTTTTCAGTGTCTCCTTCTCGGCGTTGATTGTAAAAGAGAATAAAAAACAATCCGACAAATGTAGCTCCGGGTTGTGTCTCCAATGTATCTTCTGTAAGCATAGAGACCAGACAGATGATCAGAAACAAAATAAATATTGCAGGCAACTGCCGGGTTCTGCGTAACGGATATAAAAGTGCAAACAGAAAATACAGCAGTCCGGGAATACCGAATGCGGCAGCAATTGACAAATACTGATTATGTGAATTCAACCTATGCGTAGCATCAAGTCGGGTATTCATTCTTTCATATTGCTTGTCATACTCAGCTTTCATATCGCCGATCCCGACACCAATCAAAGGTGAATTTTTTATTACGCCGATCGCCGCACGCCAGAATTCCAGTCGTTGCGCAACGGAATGTCCACTCGGATCACCACCTTTCCGTAAATTATCAATTTCCCAGATCACCTGATTTACTCTTGACCGTAGATCCGACATTTTCTGAAAATTGACATTGGGAACTCCGGCTTCTATCGATTGGATTTCATTTTTTGTCAGAGTATACACAGCAGCGGAATCTTTTCGAAGTCCTTTGCTCGTCAGAAAACGGACAAGCGTTGCTTTGATGGGCTGGCCTTTTAAATCGAGTGAATCAAGATCGATACTACTTCTTTCATTCCACGCCTTTCTCAATTCAGGAATACAGAGATAAATATTTACCTGATAGCCGTTCTCGAAATTATTGTCATCAAGATAAAAGTCGTAAGAATTTCCCTGCACGGTTTTGTCGTTGATATTGATCACTTCCTGTTTCTTATCGTAGAAGTCGTTGATCAATCCTTTTACAAAGAATGCCACTGTCAGCGGGATACACACGATAAGCATGAATGAAATTACTTTCATGAACTTATTCCCCGAAACTAGCAGATGATAGATAAGTACACTAACTGTCAATGTCAGAAGGACTGTTAAGCCTGTCAGCGATTCCACAATAACAAGAAAAACAGTAAACCAGATGGTCAAAATAAATGCAACTACTTTTGCAAGTGGCGTCAGTACTTTTCTGTAACCGATATAAAATACAAGTGTACAGATGGCAACACAAGTAAATAATGCAAACCGGATGTGTGAAATTTTGTAGATGAAAATATCTCTGATGTCGTAGATCTCTCTTTCGATAATACCGGTTAACACAGCAATTGCGGAAATTGATCCTGCGAAAACTGCAAAAACAAATGCGCCCATGATGTAACGGAATTGTTTTTCGGTGAGCTTTTCAGTTCCGGAAATAATGATTGGCAGTAGTAACAGCGGTAATTTTATCCGGAGGTCTTTTAATCCGGCGTCAAGATCAGATGTCCATAACATTCCGATCAGATGCAAAAGCCAGATGCCAACAAAAACGACTGCGACTTTATTTGAAGTGAATCTATTCCAGCGTTCTTTGATGTTGCCTTCTAAAAAGAACGAACCGACTAAAAAGAATTGGGAAAGGCTGGTGAGAAATAACGAAACGGGTAATCCGGTGACCAGGAGGGTGAGACCGGTTAGGTAGAGGTAGTTGGTTTTGTATTTTAAAAGTGGGGCCAAGCAGTCGTTTTATTTCCCGCAGATCTCGCAGAACTCGCAGATTTAGCGCAGATTTTTTTTGAGTTATGAATTCCGTGGGCTTATTGTAGACTTGTGTTCTTGTATTTTATTTCCCGCAGATGACCGCAGAAAAGGCGCAGATGAAGGCGCAGATTTTTGCCGGATAAATCGTGCAAGTGTGACCTTTGACCTTTGACCTCTGACCTTTTCGATAAACTACTTACTCTCATCCTTCTCCCCTGCATTCGCATTGATCGCTCCCGAGAGAATACCTGTATACGTTATCTTATCGTTTAACATTTCAATTGCTTTTTTCACTTCCATATCGTGAGTCAGCGACTCTTTGATCCTTCCTTGCTGATAACCGTAACGGGAAGCGATTTCAGTTTCGAGCAAGGTAACGATATCTGTTTTGTTCTTTTCTATGTCTTCTTGCTTATTATGTTTCAATTTGGATTGAAGAGTCTCAATATCTGTTTTTAATGTTGCCAAATACAATTCATCCTCTGCATTCTTTTTAAAATCTTCAAGCGATTTTTCGCTTTTTGTAATGTAGTCGTATTCTTTGTCTGAAATATAATTCAGGAAATCTTTCCAGTCTGCATCTGACAAAACGAAATCTCCGGATGGAATGCTTGAATGTAATGTACGATACCGCGAAGCATAATCGAAGATGATGCTTTTGCTTACGAGACTATTGCAAATTGGATTCATTTTTTTCAGAGTCGTCGTGTAATCCGGTTTTATTCCACCGCCATCATAGACTTTTCTTCCGGCTTTTGTTTTGAATTCGCTCACGAGCGAATCAGGAATTTTCCCAACACTTCCATCTTCATTTCTGTTCGTGTAATCAAGCGCCTGAATGCATCGTCCACTTGGAATATAATATTTCGAAGTTGTAATTTTCAATTGCGAATTATACGATAGCGGACGAGTCGTTTGTACAAGACCTTTTCCAAATGTCCGCTGGCCAATTACAATTGCCCGGTCAAGATCCTGCAAAGCACCGGAAACGATTTCTGATGCTGATGCAGAGCCGCTATTTACAAGTACTGCCAACGGTATTTCTGTATCTACCGCTTCATTGATTGCTTTGTATGGACGATCAGAATCCTTGAATCGTCCTTTCGTACTTACAATTTCCTGTCCGCGGGGAACAAAAATATTTGAAGTGTTCACGGCCTCATGCAATAGTCCACCGGGATTTCCACGAAGATCTAATACCAATCCGGCCAGATTATTTTTCAATTTCAATTCTTTCAAAGCTGCTGCAACATCCTTCGCACAATTTTCAGTGAAGCTGTTAAGTTTAATGTATCCGATATTATTATCGAGCATACCATAATACGGAACAGGTTTTACTTTGATCTCTTCACGCGTTAAAATTTTCTCGAAAGGTTGATCTTCACCTTCACGTTTGACAAGTAATTTCACTTCTGTTTTCGGTGAGCCTTTTAATGCACGACTGATCTCATCCGTCTTTTTATTTTTTGTTGTCTTACCATCTATTTCCAGAATGACATCTCCGGCACGTAGTCCTGCTTTGTCGGCAGGAAAACCTTCATACGGATCACTGACAATAACATAATCTCCTTTTGGCCGGATGACAGCACCAATTCCACCATACTGTCCTGTCGTCATGAAACGATAGTCTTCGATGTTTGATTCAGGAATATAATTTGTGTACGGATCCAGACTAGAAAGCATTTCATCGATACCTTTTTTCATTATTTTTCCCGGATCAACCGAATCGACATAATACATATTCACTTCACGATAGAGTGAAGAAAATATGTCGAGGTTTTTCGATACCTCAAAATAATTGTCGACGAAAGAATAAGAAGTAATGGACGCGATAGCAGTAAGGATGATTACTACTTTCAGCTTTTGGGTTTTGAGGAATTTTTTCATTCGTTACTGGAAGAGTTTAAGGGTTGCGTAAGATCATTTTATTTCCCGCAGAATTGCGCGGAATACGCAGAATAACCGCAGATTTTTTTTCTTACCCGCAGATCTCGGTAGAGTAGAGCGGTAAGGACCTAATTGCCCTTACCTGCCCCCTCATCAAACCGTACGTGCGGTTTTCCCGCATACGGCTTACCTAAGATATTCAT
>JAYUWA010000403.1:0-4602 GCA_043753795.1 Bacteroidota bacterium
CATTACAACCCTTCCTAAAGGCCAGTTTACAACATTCGCTCCACGAATATATCTCGATCCAACTGATAAGTCACCGCCTTCGTCTTTGCAAGCTTTGTATAACCGGATCAAATCATCAGGATTATGAGAGAAGTCGCAATCCATTTCAAAAATAAAATCATATTTTCTTTCAATTGCCCATTTGAAACCATGAATGTAGGCAGTTCCTAAACCGAGTTTTCCTTTTCGTTCTTCGATAAATAGTTTACCTGAAAATTGGGGGATAAGATTTTTAACAATAGTAGCAGTACCATCAGGCGAGCCATCATCAATTATTAAGACATGGAATTCTTTATCCAGAGAAAAAACTTTCCGGATCATTTTTTCTACGTTCTCTTTTTCGTTATACGTAGGGATTATGACAAGTGAATCGCTCACAAAATTTTTATGTGTTGCGAAGATAGGGAAAGTATTGGAAGGAAAAATTCCTTTTTTACTGATTTTCTGTAAAATTCAGAGCCTTTAAAAGATTATTGCTGACAGTCATATAGTTTATCTGGTGCCTTTTATTTAGGGCTGAACATGATAACTTTAAGTCCATCACCAAATTCTTTTTCGTCTTTGTAATTGAAGTTTTGATCCAGTAATTATTTTATGGATTCGTCCCCGTTATTATTGTCAATTAAAATTGTGGGAATATTTAAATTCAAGGATGGAATACCTTCCGGATTATTTGCGCAATATATTGAATGTAACTTTAAAGTGTCATGTAAGTTATTGGTGTATTTAAACCATTCACTATTGTAGTAATATGTAAAATTGACATCAAACCATATTGGAGTGATAATTACATTGACCGGATTATCAAAAATCGGTCTAACATATTCTGTCATTTCTTGTGTCCTGACTCCTTTCCCTTTTTTCAAATCAAGAGTTGAAAATATTATTGCCATAGGAATTAATGCTATGATAAAATTCAGTTTTCTATTTGTTGTTAGATTCAAAATTGCGTAGGACACTAAAAGATAGAGGTATGCAGAAGTGAAAAGTAGGTATCTGTCTACGAAAACAGGAATAATCCAGGAAATAATAAATAGTCCGAAGTAGCATATTAAAAACAGAATCGCGGTGATTTTAAATGTCGAATTTGTTTCCGCATTGATTTTTTTCCATCTAAAGAATACTGCAAAAAGTAAAACTGCAATGAATGTGACGGCTACTAATGGAACATTGCTGAAACGCCAGATCATGGTGTAAACGTCTGTTATGAGAGGATAGGAAATCCAGTTGCCCTGAGATGTAACTTTAAATCTATCCAAAATGATCGGTAAGTACCATGACAAGGATAAAACTACAACAGCAATTGACAAACAAATTCTTCGAAAGTGAATTCGACTCTTAGGTGTTAAAAGGCAAAGAAGAGCTTCAGCAAAAATTATTGCAAATCCAAAGAAGTGAAGATAGCAGAGTAAAATGTTGAGAATTGTAAAAACAATAATGGAATCAAATTTTCCTGCCTTTCCACTATTTGCTATTTTCAGAAATAAGTAAAGATTTACAACTGAAATAAACATAAAGAGTGAGTATACTCTGGCATCATGTGCATAAAACATTTGAATATTTGATGCAGTGAAAACAAGTGCGGCCAATAAACCCGAATGAAATGAAAAAAATTTTTTTCCCGTCATGAAGATTGCAACTGCAGCGAGTGATCTAAAAAGAACAGAAAGAAATCTGGCGGAAATAATTCCGGTTCCAAACAGATCAACCCAAAAGTGAATAATAAGTATGTGTAAGGGTGGATGGATATCGATCTTGGGTAACTGTAAAATTTCAGAAACACTTTTCTGAGAATGAAATAGAGTAAATGGTTCATCCAGGCCAATGTCGGTTGCAGAAATGAAAACAAACTTTAGAGCAAAGTTCAATACAAATAAAGCCAGGCATAAAAAAATATGCTTGTTTTTTATAGAAATGGCCATGCTTAATCTATCTTTTTTACTGATCTTGAATGATGTGATATTGGCAAGTCAGGCAGATTTTGTAAATATAGTTTCTGGAAATGGTCTTAGGAAATATTTAAAGTAAAAGGTCGTTTAATATCTATCATAAACAAACAAAATTTCTACATTTACACCATGAAATTATTCGTTAAAAACATAGAAGGTTCAGTGAACGAAGTTTTGCTTGAGTCTATCTTCCGTCAGTTTGGAGAAATCGTGGATACAAAAATTGTTTACGATAAAATTACCTGGGAGTCAAAAGGATTCGGATTTGTCACTTTCAAAAAGAAAGAAGATGCAGAAAAGGCTATGCTTGGTCTGGACGGAAAAGAATTGGTTGGAAAAAAAATTATTGTTATTGAAGCTGTAGAAAAGAAATACTGAGGAAAGCAAGATGCTGTTAAAGTGCAGATTTTTTCTACTTCCTTTTTGTTTGATGATGTTATTGCAAAGCAATTGCATCGGACAATTTGTTGAAGATATAGAAAGGAGCCTGCAGTCAAAACCAAAGTTTTTCCTCAACCTCGCGTCTTACAATACATTTATCGACGGTGACTTTGCAAGTTTTGATGGAATAAAAACCGGAGTTACTTTCGATAAAAAGGTAAGATTTGGAATCGGATATTTTGCATTGGCTAACAATGGTGTTGTCACGACCATTTCAGTCGATGAGGAAAACTACACATTCCAGACAAACGGGCAACTGGAACTTTACTATTTCAATTTATCAGCTGAATATATTTTTTACCACGAATTTCCATGGCAATTTTCAGTGATTCCTTTCAATTTAGCATTAGGATCTGCCCATTATGAATATATCAGCCGGAACTTATCGAAAAGAGTGAATGGACCGTCTGAATTTATTATCCTCTATCAACCGGAAATAACTGCCCAGTACAATGTCTTGAAATGGTTTGGCTTTGGGGTTTCTACCGGATACAGATTTACTTTATTGCGTTCAAAAGAGCAAACCAAAAAATTGCCCGGATTTAATTTTTCTGTCGATTTCAGGTTGTCATTAGATGAATTGTATTACGAACTGCGGGGTTCAAAATAAAACGCACTTGTTGATTTTTGTGAGAGTGAAACCCGTACTTTTGCCATATATGATCAATCCCAATTTAGACCCTTCCGGCGATCAATTGAGTTCAACTGAAAAGGAACTGGATAAAGTCTTACGACCGCAAGGTTTTGATGATTTCACCGGGCAAGCTGCTATCTTGGAAAACCTGCAGATCTTTGTTCAGGCAGCAAAGCAGCGCGATGAGGCACTTGATCATGTCCTTTTGCATGGACCTCCGGGCTTAGGAAAAACGACTTTAGCTTATATTCTTGCAAATGAACTTGGAGTCAATATCAGAACTACTTCCGGGCCAGTTCTCGATAAACCCGGTGATCTTGCCGGATTGCTAACTAATCTCGAACCGAATGATGTTTTGTTCATTGATGAGATCCATCGATTGAGTCCTGTCGTGGAAGAGTATCTTTATTCGGCAATGGAAGATTACAAGATCGATATCATGATCGAATCGGGTCCGAATGCAAGATCAGTACAAATCAAAATAAATCCTTTTACACTGATTGGAGCAACGACACGTTCAGGTTTACTGACTTCACCATTGCGTGCACGTTTTGGTATTACAAGTCGATTGGAATATTACGATGCAAAACTTTTGCAGAAGATCATCAAACGTTCTTCACAACTTCTGCGAACAGAAATAATTGAAGAAGCAGCTTTTGAAATTGCAAGAAGGAGCAGAGGAACACCGCGGATTGCAAATGCGCTCTTAAGAAGAGTACGTGATTTCGCTCAGATAAAAAGTAACGGCGTTATTGATCTTGATATTTCACACACAGCATTGGCTGCATTAAATGTCGATCAACACGGACTCGATGAAATGGATAACAGAATTTTATCAGTCATCATCGACAAATTCAAAGGCGGTCCGGTTGGACTTACAACAATAGCAACAGCCGTCAGCGAAGAAGCCGGGACAATTGAAGAAGTGTATGAACCGTTTTTAATTCAGGAAGGATATCTTAAGCGAACGCCGCGTGGTAGGGAAGCGACGGAACTTGCATACCGGCACTTGGGGAAGAAATATGTTGGACAAGCGGGTGGGCTTTTTTGATGAAAAGTGAAAAGTGAAAAGTGAAGTTGCGCTAAGGTTTGTTTGCGTCTTTTGAATTTATCATTTTTGTTACAACTAAATTTTCTTTAGCCGTTTTAATGCTTTTTATAAGTAAATATATAATGTCATTATTTAGCGACAATAAGTACTTATATTCTTCTTCTTTTAAATAATCTGTTTGATTCAATAGATTCAGCCAATATCGGCTTTCATTTGCTTCTTTAAGACTGATTGACAATTTGTGAATGAAATCTGATTTGCTTTGGGCAAATGCAGCTTCACTTATATTGGCTCCAATCGATGTACCGGATTTTAAAAGTTGCTTAGATAAAACATATTCCTTTTTTTCCTTTGAAATATTTGAAACACATTTAATAATGGATCTTCCAAATTCAGTGCTCTTTTCACGTAGTATACTTGGATTTGTCATTAAATTAATTTTAAGCAAAATTAATTCTTTAGGTCTTATTTGAATATAGTTTTTTTTA
>JAYUWA010000404.1:0-4560 GCA_043753795.1 Bacteroidota bacterium
CTGCCGGCGAAACAATTGCGCGGCCATTGTTTTCACCAAAACAACTTGCAACACTTGAAACAATATTTACACCTAAGATAGAAGGTTGTGTGATAACAATTGTTGCAAAAGCAGAACATCCTGCTGCATCAGTTACACCACCGGTGTAAGTACCCGGTCCCAGATTTGTAATTGTATCATTTGAAGCAGAACCATCCCATGTAAAAGTATATGGTTGTGTACCTCCGTTTGGTATTATAACTGCTTCTGCATTTGATGATCCGTTACAAGAGATCGATGATGATAAAGTAACAGTTGGCGGCGGAATATTTGTGTTTGAAACTGAAACATCAAGAGTTGAAACACAATTATTAGTATCAGTAACTGTGACATTATAAATACCTGCCGGCACATTATTTAATGTCGCTGTTGTTACAGATAGTGTATCCCATAAATAAGTATATCCCGGTACACCACCACTCACACTTACAGTTGCACTTCCATCAGAAAGGTTACAACCAGCCTGTGTACTGGATCCAATAAGAATAATTTCAGCAGGTGAAGCGACGTTGGCATTTTGAGATGAAGAACAACCTATAGAATCAGTAACAGTCACCGTATAAATTCCCGGAGATAAATTCGTTGCAATAGGACCTGTTTGAACAGGAACAGTATTCCAGACGTATGTATAGCCGGGAGTTCCACCTGTTACGGAAACACTTGCATACCCTGTAGTATCAGTAAAACAATTCAGCGTCGCAACTGAATCAACAGTTACAACAACAGAGCTCGGTCCGGTAGCAACATCAACTGAGTCTGTATGTGTACAACCGTTTGCATCCGTGATAGTAACCAAATAGGTTCCTGCCGATAATCCACTGACAGTATCATTTAATGTTGGAGGTACCGTATTCCAGCTATATGATAATGCACCTGTTCCGCCAGTAGCGAATACAACTGCAAAACCATTTCCTGTACAAGGTGTTCCTGTGGAATAAATACTATCAGTAATTAACGGCGGATCTGTAATTGTAGTTGTTGCAGATGCAGAACATCCGCTCACACTGTCTATAACAGATACAGAATAATTTCCGGCTGCAAGACCTGTAATCGTCTGGGTAGTTTGTCCACCCGGAGTCCACAAAAAGGAATAGTTACCAGTCGGACTTGTTGTTAAAGCTGTAGCTGATCCATCTGTAGCTCCATTACAAGAAATATTTGTTGTATTGATACTTTGAATTGGAGTATTTACATATACATTGAAAGAATAAGTCTGATAGCCATTGCTTGGACATGCATTATCAGTTACTGTAACAGTAAATGTATAAGGCAAAGTACTTACGTTAACAGTGGGAGCTGTCCAGCAGAATTCACCGGTTGGAAACGGAAAGCCGGTAGCAGAAAAAGTTGCTCCTGCAATTCCCTGATTCCAGGTCATCGTTACGACTTGGTTTGAATCAATATCATCAGATAATATATTGAAGCAAAAAGAAGTTCCCGGACAAACAGTTGTGTCGCGTGAATTACTTCCGTTAATTCCTGTTGCAGTGGGTATATTATTTGTGCAAGGACGAATATAAATTTCCATATCACGAATCACGCTTCCGATCAGAACACCGTTTCTGTATTCTTGAACCAAAACAGCGAGGACACCAACTTCCTGTTGGGTTGGAGTAAAAGAAATATCTCCGGTTACCGGATCGATCGTTACACCTGTTGATGATGTGATCGGACTCGTTGCAGAAAATCCCGGTAAGTATGGAATTGGACTATGTAATGAATCGCTCGTCAGAGGATCAACAAGTGAGTAGACCAATGAATCACCATTCGGATCAATGACTCCATGATTATAAGTAAAGGGTTGTCCGACACATACAAAAGCAATCGGAATATTTGAAAATACCGGTGAAGAGTTACAGGTTATAGTCAGATTATTTAAAGTTGTCTCAATATATAATCCAGGATTTGATCCGGGAACACAAGGAGTAGACTGAAACATTGTAGTGATATCGCAATTTCGGCAACAGTACTCCCACCCTATTATCCAGTCATTACATTGAGCAGGAAGATTTACGATCTGCGAATAAATGTATTGTTTGATTCCCGGATTCGGAGAATTCGGGTCTGTACATTTTGTTGTTTGAGAAGGGCAAGGGTATGCGATCTCAGAACTATCTTCAACTACTAATGTTTGCTGGAACGATTGTCCGCAACTTGCAGAAGTAAAATCGAGATACACTTCCGATAAGGCATCTGAACCGGCGCAATCACGATAAAATGTTAAGTCGATTCTATAAGAATTTCCACCCAGGCAAGTATAGGAAATATCTGCTCCGGCCATGTGCGTTGCAAATGCCTTTTGCGGAAAAATACCTAGCGTTGCTGCGATAGAAATAATCAAAATGAGTCTGCGAAGAAAAGGACGCATACTACTGTGGGTTTCACTTGGTTGAGTAAAAGTCAGCATAGGGTTAAGAGAATTAACTGTAAGAATTATCGATTTTTTACTCGATTCAGATGAAAAATGTTCCATGAATGGAAAAAAAAGGGCGAAAATTAACATTAAACGCTAAAAACAAATGTAAGAAGAGATAAAAAAAATATTTGAAGAAAGGAAAAGATTGAGAAAGCCGGCAAACTGTTTTATAAATTCAATGAGTTCTTTAATGTTCCTCTATTATGACACCGCAAAAATTCAATCGAACACGATTTTTCCATGAAACACCTGAACTCCTTCTGAAACCCGGATAAAATAAATTCCACTGCTTTTACTAAATCTGTTCACTTCTACTTCTGATTTATTGAAAATATCCATTTGATAAACCAACTTCCCAATGGCATCCATCATTTGCAGTTTTCCATTTAATATTGGCTTTGAAAATTTAATTGAAAAATAATCGGTTGAGGGATTAGGATAAATTAAAAATAGGTTCTCCACAGGACTGATATTATTAACAGACGTTGAAAAGCAAATCGTTTTTTCAGTTCCAATGTTGTTCAAAGTTAATGGAATGAAATTGTAACTTGAATCCGGATATGAAAATATTAATGTAGGATTAGTCACAACTATAGAAGTATTACCAACCAAAGATAAAGGCTGAATTTCAGAACAACCACTGCTTCCAATACTGTCCGTTCTGATTAAATACATTTCCTGGTCGCCTGAACGAATGGTCAATCCACAAAGCACATATGATTGATCTTCATTTTGCTGAACAGAAAAAAGATCACCGTAATCTGTCCCAATAAAATAAGTCGACCACTGTAGATTACCGTTTGCGTCTAACTTTATCACATATCCATCTCTTTGCGTTACACCAAAACTTTGTGTTTCTCCGCTGACAATAAAACCTCCGTCTAAAGTTTGTTTAATGGAATTACCATTATCGTAATTAGTACCTCCATACGTTTTTGTCCAAAGTGTGTCACCATTTTTGTCAGTTCTAATTACGAAGACATCACTATTACCATTTCCAAAGCTTAATGTCTGCCCACAAACAATAAATCCACTATCCAATGTCTGTTCAACAGAATTTCCTAAATCGGTTCCGAAGCCTATGAAATTTTTTGTCCAAACAATTGCTCCTACACTATCCATTTTAGCAAGAAAAACATTACGACCTGTAATTCCAGTGTCTTGCATATATCCTGTAACAATATATCCTCCATCATAGGTTTGCTGTACCGAATATGCAACGTCATGCGAATTTCCTCCAAAGCTTGTGATCCAAACAGGATTTCCAGCGCTGTCCGTTTTAATTAGCTGTGCATCTAAATTCGATAGAGCATAAACAACCCCTGCCAAAATAAATCCATGATCTGTTGTTTGTTCAACGGAAAAACACTGGCTGAAATTAAAACCACCATAGTACCGCGTCCATAAAGTATCTCCATTAGGATCAGTTTTAATTAAAACTGAGTTTGTATAAATTGAGTTGGATTCCGAGTAGCCTGCAATAATGAATCCTTCATCAGAAGTTTGCTTTACAGAATAGCCAATTTCAATTTCAGGTGTACCATAACTTTTAGCCCACAGAAGATTTCCAATACTATCAGTCCTGACTAAATAAAAATCCAGATTGCCCGAACCGTTACTATTTGTAAGTCCTCCCAAAACATAACCCTTATCAGTGGTAATTTGCAGACTGTGCCCTGTTTCTCCACCTACTCCACCATATGATTTCTGAAATTTAATTTGTGCGAATGTGGAATGGCTCATAAAGAGCAGAAATAAAAAAAGTAAAAAGATGAATTTGTGCATGGTATTAAATTTGTGAAAGTCTAGATTGAAATTGTTCCGACTTTAATTAAAGTAAAAATGGTAACCGGATCAAATTTAGAAATTATATATTTTATTTAATTGAGGAAAATGATTATTTATGTGAACTGCATATTTCTGTGGATGAGTTCATAGATTTATAGTGTAATTCTACGTCATAAGCCAAACTCTTCTTTTAAATTATTTAAATTGAAAAAGGCTGATCTTGTTTCCAAAAATCAGCCCTTTAAAATTTTAGTCCGTTAATTTACATTGCAGCAGGTGAAGGTATATCCTCTTTGTGTATCGAAAAATTATCTTCC
>JAYUWA010000405.1:0-4543 GCA_043753795.1 Bacteroidota bacterium
CCAGCAGGGCTTTTTCTATTCCAATAAGCATTTGTCCTGTCATTGCGCCATGCGATGTTGAATGGATGTCCAGATTTAAAAATGGTTTAGGAATATCCATTTCCCGAAAAAATACTTCCGACATTTTCTCATCGTAATGCTGGCCGGTATGAAGAATGATCTCTTTTATTGATGAATGCAATTGAAATTCTCTGCTCACTGCAGCAGCTTTAACAAATTGGGGTCTTGCCCCGACAATGGTTAAAATTTTCATTAATTAGATTTTATTACGGAATTATACAGACTGATCATTTTGCTGATACTTTTATTCCAATCATAACGTTCTTCAATTAATTTCCTTGCATTTAATCCCATTTGTTTACGTAAATCTGAATCAATAATTAATCGCTCCAATGCATCTGCTGTGGCTTTTGCGTTTTTCGGTGGAACTATTAATCCTGTTTCTCCATCTACAACTACTTCAGGCAATCCTCCTACATTAGAAGCCACCACAGGAATACCGCAGGCTTCTGCTTCAACAGCAGCTACACCGAAGGTTTCAGAATCAAGAATGGAAAGGATGGCAAATATATCTAGCCTTGAAAGTATGGAATAATATTTCTCAAAATCAATTTGCTGATTTAAATATCCATAAAATTTCACTCGATCTGCAATTCCTAAATCATAAACCTTTTGTTCTAAAAACGGCCTCAATTCACCATCGCCAACAATATCCAGTAAAACATGTTCATATTTTGCAGTTAACGAAGCAAAAGCGTCAATGAGATAGGCTACTCCGTATTTCTCAGATAATGTTCGAATCGTTCCAATTCTAATTTTCTCAGTAGAAGATGAAATTCGAGCAGGAATAAATTTAGAAATATCAACTCCAAACGGGATCAAACTAACTTCCTTTTCAGTGTAAGAACTGATCTCATTAAGTGTTATAAGGGAAAGTACAGAAATTGCATCTGCTTTTCGAAGCGAATATTTGACAACCTTCCGCATTATTAAATTTCCGGGACTATCAAAAATATCTGCGCCCCAACCAGTAACAACAAGCGGATGAAATCCGGAAACTGCTGCCATAAAACCATAACTGGTTGCATATTGTGCATGTAAAACATCAGGTTTAATCTGTCGAAGTAATTTTTTCAATTGAAATATATTCAATAGATAATCCGCTTTATTATTTACAAACTTCTTGAGAAAATAATAAGTAACACCTTCATATTTAACACCTCTGTTAAAACAAATAACATGAACTTCGATGCCCGGTTGAGCAGAAAGTGCTTGAATCCACTTTTGATTGTGAACACTTCCATTATCTCCTAAATAGCAAATTTTCATAACAATCCTTTCGATTTGTAAAATGAAACTAATTGATGAATTCCCTCCTCTAAATATTTGTTCTTGTCAATTCCTAGCAATTCATCTATCATAGCTGTGGAATAGATTTTCTTATTTGTCAAAGCAAAATACCTATCTCTGTCAAGAAACCTGAAACGGAAAGGAATCAAATAATTCAATTCACTAATTAGATTCAGAATATATCTCGGAATCACTTTAATCTTTGCATCAATTTTTAATTCATTTGCTATTAAACCAATAAATGATGTAAGTCTTACTGGTGTGTTAATATTATAAATCGAGTTATTAAATTTTTCAGACTTAATAATTTGAAAAATAACTTCAGTCAGGTACTTAACATACACATAATTTACCATTGCAAACTTATCCCCTGTATATTGCCTTCCTTCATGTATTCTTTTAATTAGTGTCAGAAGTTTCAACGATTGATCTTCTTCGCCAAACACATTGGATGGTCTTAAAATTAAAAATTGCAAGGGATGACTATCAGCGTAACTTATTAAATGTTGTTCAGCTTCATATTTTGTTCTTTCGTATTCAATATCAGGAAAACATTTCGACATTTCAGTAAGAATTAAATCAGAATGCTTTTTAATACCATATACACCACTGCTACTTATATACATAATTTTTATTCCGGGAAAATCCCTTTGTATAGAAAGTAATTCATCCATTCCTCCAACATTAACCTTTTGCATTAATTTTTCATCCTTCTTTTCGCCTGCCATATGAATAATAAAATTCGTTTTAGCAAGAAGATCAGAATGCGTATGTAAGGAAAATAAATCTCCTTCTATAATATGGCGATTCGAGCCGGAACTGATACGATTTATATTTCTTGTAAGAAGAATTAATTTGTACTCATTCCAACGAAGATCAGACAAAAGGTGAAATCCCAAAAATCCTGAGGCACCAGTGATTAGGATATATTTAGGAGGGATATTCATTTCGTCAAATCAGCAGTTGCGGTAAATAATTTCGGAATGGTAAAAAGATAAGCCCTCATTTTCAAGAAGTATAACTTTTTGAAAGGTGCTAATAAACCAAAAAGAATGAGCCGTAATGTTACATTCAAAATCGTAATAACATAGACTATACTCAAAGCTAAGAAAGAATTGTATAGGTAATAAAACCGAATTTTATTGGTTACCTGATTTGATATTGAAACATTATAATTTTTCTTTGCACTTTGTCCGCTGTGGTGAATAATCTTCGTATCCGGAAGGTAATAATTCTTCCCGCCATTCAACACATTCCTGTAGCAGAAATCAACATCTTCGATCCAGAATAGTTTTTCATTAAGCATACCAATCTTTTCAATTAATTGGCGGCGAAAAAACAAGGCTGCACCTGAAGCAGAATCAATTTCAAATCCAGTATGCAAATCTTTATCCTCATAATATTTAGAAGAAGTTAGAAAGTTCAGATAAAAATTTTCGAATAAAATATAACGAATCTTTGGAAAACGGAACAAAGAACGCTGAATTGTTTTGTCCGAATTCAAGAGCATTGGGGCAACTAATGAAATATGCTTGTTTGATTCCAAAAATGACTGCAACCTTAAAATAGAATCTTGAATCAATTCCGTATCCGGATTTAAAAGAAAAAAATAATTTCCTTTCGCCATCCGCATTCCCTGATTATTTGCCTTGGGAAAACCAGCATTGTGTGTATTCTGAATCCAGATGACATCCGGAAAATTACTTGTGATTAGTAATCGGCTGTTATCGGATGAATTATTGTCAATCACTATTAATTCAAATGGATTTACTGTCGTATACTTATACACGGAAATGATACACTTCAATAGCAGATCAGCTACATTGTAATTGACAATGATAATACTTACCATTTCTCTCATCCGGATTACCTAATTAATTTATGGATCAATTTACGACAAATATAAAAGGGCGAAAGTAGCATGCCAAAAAAATTATAACCATAAGGAGTACTTTTTAGTGACTGAGATATAGACACATCTTTTCCGGTTAATTTTAATGCCATCAATCTTGCCAATTCTCTGAAATAGCGATTTAAAACAGTACTCTTGTACTCTGTATATCTTCGACCAAATGTAACCAGAACTAAAAAGTAATCATTAAACGAGTATTTTCTTGCCACGCTGGAAGCATGAATTCGGTAAAAAGCTACTAGGTCAGGTTGATAATAAAAGCATGCTCTTTCAGCTGCTAACATAAGATAATGCAAAAGGTCTTCATGCGTTTTGAACTGCGTGTCAAAATAGCCCAAATTCGTGAAGCAGGATTTTCTGAAAAGGAATGAATGAATAGGAATCAGTAATCCATTTTCCCATCCCAAAAGTAAATGCCTTACAACATCATCCTGAAGAATAACATCCGTTCCCGCATGATCATACCGTTCTGTTCCGAAAGAATTCATTAATTGATAGCGACCGTATACAATATCGACTTCAGGTTGATTTATAAATACCTTTACTTGATTTTCAAATTTATACGGATCCAATAAATCGTCTGCATCAAGAAACTGAATAAACTCACCTTTTGCCTTTTCGATTCCTACATTTCGTGTATGAGAAACCCCACTATTTACTTTATAAATATATGTGATCCTCTTATCACTCGAACAATTAGTCTCAATGATTTTGCGTGTATCATCGGTCGATCCATCATCAACAATAATAATTTCCCAATCCTTGAAAGACTGAGCTTTTACTGACTCAATAGCAAACAAAATGTATTGTGCGTAATTGTATGTTGGAATAATGACAGAAACCAAAATCTAATTTTTAAACAATTTACTTTTAATCCTGAACAAAAACGAATTTTGTCGACGGACTTCTTTTTTCCCTTCGTTTATTTCAGAAAGAGAAAGATAACGCTCATGGACTATTGTTCTTTCTCTTTTTACAAGTACCTTATTCTTCGGGTCGGAACTCACTCCATCTTCATGAAAGATAGAAATAAAAAAAGGCAAATGCTTGTATGAAACTTTATACTTAATCAATATTTTTAAAAAGAAGTCATAATCTGCTGCAATGCGGAATCCTTCATCAAAATTTCCATAGCGTTCAAATAAAGATCTTTTGGCAAATGATGCAGGATGCCAGATGGTACCTCTGTATAAATAAGAAGTACTGAGATTACCAGGCAATTCACCTGCAACCAATTTATCGCCGCGCTTAAAATACATATTACCGTAAAGCAACTCTTCT
>JAYUWA010000406.1:0-4528 GCA_043753795.1 Bacteroidota bacterium
CTTGCGCGTCTACAGGATTTGAAATAGTACCACCTGAAGTTGACAAAGAACTTCCTTCAAGATCTATATCCATTCCATCGAAGCCATACGTATTGATAATTCCATTCATTGTAGCAATGAATGTATCGCGTTCTGAAATATTGTCGAGCGAAACCGGTGCAGTCGCTCCACCAATACTTATCAGTACTTTTCTCCCCTGACTTTGCAGAGTTTGAATTTGGGTTATCAAAGTAGATTGCGAAACCTGATCCGGAATAAATTCCATCTTATAATCCGTTCCCACTTGCGGAACAGCAAATGAAACTTCAATTACATTATATCTCGAATCGATCTGATCAAGTTGAATGTACGGTGCATTTCCATCGTTCCAGTTTTGCCAGTAACCGACTAAGGCGGGGTTGGTGGTCTGGGCTGTTGATAGGAGTGTTGAAAGTAAAAGTGCGAGTGTGAGTTTAAATTTCATTGTACAACGATAAGAGAATGCAAGATATATTAAACTCTGTATTTTAAAGAAGAAAAAATACACGCAAGAAAAATATTTAGTAATATTCTCAAAGTTGAACAAAGGTTCTAAATTAATCAGAAACTAGAAATAGAACCACCCTCACCATACCAACCGATCCTGGCGTGATGACATATTTGTACTAATAAAATTTTCCGAATTTATTCCGATTAATCCTTTCGGGAAACAATTAGGAAAGAAATTTCATGTCTTTACGATTTATTCCATCGGTATCCCAAAGCTATATGAAAAAAATATTTTAAGTTACTCTAAACGACCCATAAGTATCACAGATCTGTATGAAAGAAATATCCCACTCAATTACGACTGATCCAAGCGGGATCACATATTGGTAGAAAAATAATGCACACACCTCCCGACCTCGGAGAGGTCGCACATGATTACGGTTTGCATTTTAATCATCAGAATGAAGTCGCCGCTGGTTTGTCATTAAGTTATAGTTTTAAATTTCCATCAACGATATTTATGTTAAAGTTATAAATCGTAGGTGGAAAAATTTGGACTTGTAAAAATAACTTCTATTTTTGTTGCATCAAAATAAAATTATTTGTTGAATGGTGAATGAGTTTAGTTTTTAATACAGTAAGAAAAAAGAATTTAAATAAGTTAAGTTGTTTGGTTTATATTTCATGACGGGCATATTTGTTTTGTTTTAGTAGCCCATTTAAGTAAATGTAGTTAATCAGTTTTCATAGTCTAATAAGTTAAATAATCTTCATATTATGTTATTCAAAAAAAGGCTATTATTAATTTTATTCTTTTGCTCTCCATATTTTCTATCTGCTCAAGATGAAAATGATACAAACAAACTAATCCTTGGAGCTAAAATTTACTTCGGTCTATCTGGGAATCCAGGATTATCAATTGTAGAAGAAAAAGTTATAAATTTAGAATTAAATATTACAAAACCCATTTCAAGAAATTTTGGGATTCAGTCAGGAGTTCACAAAATTACTAAATCATCTATGGTAGAAAATACTCTTTCTTTTATTATAATATTTCAATTCCGCTTGGTTTGCAGTATCATAACCGTTTTTTCTATTCGATGGTAGGAACTTACGCGGATATTAATTATGATCATTCTTCAAAATACCTCTACGAGTATTTTAATCTTCCCGAAATTCCAAAGACCAGTTATGGAATGTACTTTGGAATTGGGCTGGAAAGGGAAGTTTCTGAAAAAATTGCTTTGAGAATGGACTTCAAAGAACTTGTAGATTTTAAATCTAAAGATAAAAATCGTACTCTATATAAATTTGGAATTATAACATATGGATTTTCTTTTGGGGTAAATGTTAAAATATAGTATTATGTAGATATTTCTATTGATCTTAGTTTCATTTATTTATTCTTCTACTTCTGCTTGTTAAAATTATCTTATTCGGAATCTAAGATTTGAAGATGCACAATTAGAAGGCAGAGTTTATGGCGTACCAGGACATAATCCTCTAATTGATGATATTCTGGATTGGAGAACTGCCAAAATGCAATACATGAGATTTCGCGATTGAATTATAATCATCCAAAAATTATTAATACTATGAACAGGCTTTCTTCCAAAATTTATTTACTCACTTTTATATTATGTCTGTCTTCCTTCATTTCTTTTTCGGTGAAACCAGAGAATAGTGAATTGACCGGCAGATGGAATTTTGTTAGTTTTTATGATACTCTAACGAAGCTTGAAGAATGCCCAAAGACCATCAAAGAAAATGCATTCTATATAGAGTTTGATCCTGACGGAAAGCAAGGTATCATTCAGGGATTTTCGTCAAGAAATTTTCTCTATGGAGAATATTTAATTGATTCCATAATCAATTTCCGTTTCAAAAATATGTGGGGAACAAAAGTGAATGAATTAACCAAATGCGGTCATATGTTTTACGATGCTTATTTAAATTTCACTTCTGTAAAACAGAGAGGCGATAGTTTGTTTGTCACATACGGAGATGCGAACAAACTAATCAAGTTCGTAAAAGTAAAGTGAAATTCTAAAAAGCAGAAATCAATTCTTCCCACTCAACATCCGCCCTAATTCCGCTTCCAACCGATCCAGATTCTCTTCGTTCTTGTCTACAGCAAAGGCTTTGATTTGTTCGCATTCTTCTGCTGAACCGAAAACCATTTTGAAAGTTAGATTTGTTTTGTTGTAAGCAACTTCTTCAAACAATGCTACGACCTGAAACTGCGGACTGGAAATGTGATTTAAAACAATGAGTTCGGGCTTTTCGATTTTTACAAAAACTACTTCATTTGGAAAACGACCTTTGTCGGGACCGTGCATTACAAATTTCCAGGTACCACCCGAACGTAAATCAAATTCAGTAAAAGTATTTGTAAATCCTTTTGGTCCCCACCAATTTTTTAAATGATAAGGATCTGTCCATGCACGGAAAATTAAATCTCTAGAAAAATTGATCACTCGCGAATTGACAATTTCACAATCGGGAGAAGCATTGAGGATTTGCATTGTAGTGTCCATGATTTCTTATTTTTTAGGTTGAGTTTCTAACAGATAATCACTTTGAGCATTACGCGGGTCTTGATTAAGCAAGATACATAAAGGTAGATAAATATCAGGCAATTCATCATTAAATTCTTTCGGAGCTTCAAAAAAATGTTCTAAACAAACGGCGAAAAACTCCCTTTCGCTTTTTCCCGCATAATTTCGAAGAAATGAATCTTCATCATTCCGGATTCTATGATATTCTTCATTACTCTTTTCTTTCCAGGTGTCATATGTAACAGCAAAGTCCATTGTCGTATCACTACCTAAAAGGGCATTTAATTCAAGAGCATGCGCCATTTCGTGAATGCCTAAATTTAACTTGTCTTCCTTTGTTTCATAACCCTCCAGAAAATCTTTCCAACTCAACAAAATCTTCCCACTTTGTCCGGTTAAACCTTTGTAATGAACATCACTATTTGTAAATCGAAAGGTCTCCGGAAAAACCATAATTGTTTCATAATTATTCAACACATAATTCTCCAGACCAAAAGTGATCTGAATCGCAGCAGCAGAAATCAATGTGACATGCTTGTCTTCAATTTCCAATCCATGCTGTCCAATGAAATTTTTCTTTATGCGAAAACGGTGCAGACGTTTAATGAATTTTTTTCTTCCTGCCGGTGACAAATGCCGGTAATAATCGTTATGCTGTATCAATATTGCATGATAATCCCTGACATGCGTTGTGGAAACATAAATCTGAATGTAATTACCGTTTAGTTTCGTAATTAAAAACCACAGAATTGCCGCTCCTATGACATAAGCCAGACCCATAAAGAGTATTAGATTTTTATTTGTTCTTTGTGAGGAAAGGTATTAAATAAAAAAGAAAAGAATGTTTTATTTTTACCAATGTCAGACTAAACATTTTCAATTGAAACTGAGTACCAAACCTGAAGCCCCTTGTTTCAGTTTATTTTTGGATTGCACAAAATACCGATAGATATCGCATAGGCATCAACTTAATTATATTAATATCTATGAAATTAAGTGAGATGTCACTTACTTTATTACCATCAGCTTTATTTCAACTTCATTCAGTTAAATTCAGGAATTCATAATAAGTATATGTATTTAGAAGTGACAAGCCCGTTAGGGCTATGCTCTTGGTAACTTTTGGACCTTACAAGAACGCTAAGCCCCTTTTGGGGCGCACTCTTTAAACACACCGCTTTTTTCGACAACGAAAGCACAATTATACATCAGGAATAAGCCGAATACAGCCAAGATATGCTGGAACTTTTATACAGTTAATCAACGGACACATGCATTGTGTTTAAAGAGTGCGCCCCTAAAGGGGCTTGGGTTTCTCGTGTAGTATAGTATTACCGAAAGTACGGCCCTAACGGGCCTAATAATCTATAAATTAACAGCGAATACATCATTCGCTTTAACCAAACGACATTGAACTTTGGCTGACGGCAATAAAAAAACATTTTTGCAATTTATTGTTAACTATTTACCAAAGCCTGTCGTCGTTAAAAACGAAGTTAAAC
>JAYUWA010000407.1:0-4527 GCA_043753795.1 Bacteroidota bacterium
TGCGAAGAAAATTTAACTTCAATTTTAAGGGAATTTTCTTCGCAAAAAATTCACACATATCTGCCCGAGACCCACGGTCCCTGAGCGAAGTCGAAGGGCGAACGTATTGAATTTCGAACAACGGGTTAAATAGTAATTAGAGATCGGAAGTTTGTATTCTCAGGACGATATTCCACACAAAAGAAATCAAATCGAAGCACATTATTCTCTATGCGTTCTTAATTAATAAAAAAAGCCGGAAATAATTTCCGGCTTTTTTTTGGGTTTACTTCGAGTTAACAAAGTCAGTCGCTTTCGACTTAACATCAGTTTTCAGATCGTCTAATTTTTCTTCTGCAAGATGTTCAAGTTCCTGAGCTTTTTGACGAAGGTCATTAGCTTTAGAACGCATTTTGCGTTTGAATTCGTTTGCGAGATCATCCGCGCCATCGATAATTTTTGTTCTTGTCGAACTGCCTTTATCAGGAGCGAATAAAACGCCAATTGCAGCTCCGGCAATTGCGCCTACTACTAAAGCGCCGATGATTTTAATTGATGAACTGTTGTTCTCTTCCATAATTTTTTTCTGTTATTAAAATTCTTAATAGACTAAACCGGATTCTTTCCTTGAATTATCCGGAGAATGACTGCAATCAAAGCGATGACTAGCAGTACGTGTATAATTCCACCTGCGCTGAAGGCAAAATACCCTAATGCCCAGACAATTAGTAGAATTACAGCAATGGTGTACAATAGATTGTTCATGACTTTATAGTTTAACAATAGATATAAATATCCATGCCTGATTTATAAGTTTGATTAATAAAACAGCAACTTCTTTCTACCATAATGAACAATACATTTCAAAATATTGCGTATTTGAAAAAAAAATCACTTATTTTGTAGAATAACTAACACGAAAAACATGTATCGAATTTTACTCACATTGGGATTTACATTTTGTTTCCTATCGCAAAGTCACGCACAACGTGTGTGCGGTACAATGGAAAATTATTTTGAACAGACCCGGAAAGATCCTGCGATCAAAAAGCAATATGAAGACGCATTAAAAAAGATTATTGACAATGAAGCATACATTGAAAGAAGATCTCAAAGCGTCATCACAATTCCTGTTGTTGTACATGTGATTCATGACAACGAAGCCATTGGCAGCGGAACAAACATCAGTGATGTGCAGGTTCTTTCCCAAATCGAAGCACTCAACGAAGATTTCAGATTAATGAATGCAGATTCACTAGCACCGGGACATCCATTCTGGCAATTTCAAAGTGATGTATCGATAGAATTTTGTCTGGCAAAACAAACTCCAGGGGGACAACCTTCTTTAGGAATAGAACGCATCTATGGCGGACTGGATTGGGAAATGTCGGATTGCGAGCAAATATTAAAACCACAGACCATCTGGGACGCAACCAGATTTTTGAATCTGTGGACAGTAGACTGGGGCGGGGCAAATTCGGATTTGCTTGGCTACGCACAATTTCCGGGTGGCAATGTTTCGACAGATGGGGTAGTGATCGGTTACCAATATTTTGGATACACTGGAAATGTACTGCCACCTTATGATTATGGCCGAACGGCAACACATGAAATCGGACATTGGCTTGGATTGCGTCATATTTGGGGCGATGCAATTTGTGGGAATGATCTGATCTCAGATACGCCCACACAGGAAATGGACAACACCAACTGTCCGACTTTTCCGCACAATGCTTTTAGTACCTGTGGCAGCAATTCAAATGGAGAAATGTTTATGAATTATATGGATTATGTTGACGACAGGTGTATGGTCATGTTTACCGACGGACAATCTACGCGGATGAACTCTGCACTTTCCATTCAACGAAGTACTTTGATCACTTCAAACGGCTGTTCAACTCCCAATCCCGGAATTGATGAGAATACTTTGTTCGGACAAAACATTACTGTCTTTCCAAATCCATCGACCGGAATCATTAAAATTGGAATCAATGATTTTTCTTCAGGGAAACTTTTTGTTGAAGTCACTGATCTATCCGGAAGAATCGTAAAATCAGTATCCTTTGTAAATCCTGCTTTTGAGTCAGATCTTGATTTGGCTGATCTGGCTAAGGGAACATATATTCTACATTTCACTCAGAAGGACAATAAGGCAAGTAAAAAGGTCTGTTTAATAAGCGAGCATTGATCTGTACCGGGATTTTGACCAGGATTTTGACCGGGATTTTGCGATTAACGGGATTCAATCTAGGTAATCCTGAAATCCATTAAACCCCGAAAAAAAACCTTTTATCACAGACAACCATTAAATCTTGGTCAAATGTCCCTATCTAAATTCAAATTAATCCTTTAAGTCCTGAAATCAGATTAATTCTGGTCAAAATTCCGGTCAAGAATCCTAAAATCAGATTAATCTGATAAATCCCGGTCAAAATCCCTGGTATAGATTCCTAATTCTGTTTAATCAGATTAATCAGATTAATCCCGGTAAGTTTTGGTAAGTAATCCTTTAAATATTACTTTTGCGCTCTCTTTAAAAAACACTGATTCCAAAATCAGTGTAATGCATTCAAAACGTGGAATTTATGAAGTTAAAATTGATAGGGATGCTGGTTTGTCTTTTTGCAACAACAAGTATGTTGGCAAGTGAAGAGCATGCAGCCAAAGAAACCGGAAAGTTTAATGCCGGTAAGATGATCGTTGAGCACATTTCAGATTCGCATGACTGGCATATCCTGGGCGAAGGAGAAAATTCTGTTTCCGTTCCTCTTCCAATCATTCTCTACAATAAAGAGCGTGGATTTTCAACGTTCATGTCCAGTCGTTTCGATCACGGACATAAAACATATGCAGGATATCGTATTCATGAAAATCATATTGAAGCAGTAAATGAAATGGAAGTTACGGATGCCCATACTGCAACTGTTAACGAAGAACTCACTGCTGCTACCTATGATATTTCAATCACAAAAAATGTGTTCGCTTTATTAGTGAGCGTAGTTATAATGCTGGTAATTTTCCTTTCCGTTGCTAAAGCATATGGAAAAAGAAAAGGGATGGCACCGAAAGGACTTCAGTCATTGATCGAAGTACTTGTCGTTTTCGTTCGTGATGAAATTGCTAAACCAAGTATCGGTAAAAATTATACGCGCTTCATGCCCTATCTGCTTACTGTTTTCTTCTTTATCTGGATCAACAACTTATTGGGATTAATTCCAATTATGCCATTTGGTGCTAACGTTACAGGAAACATTGCAGTAACAATGACTCTTGCTGTGATCACTTTTCTGATCACAACATTTTCTGCAAACAGACATTACTGGAGACACATCTTTGCAATGCCGGGTGTACCGGTTGGAGTTTTGGTGTTATTAACACCGATTGAATTATTAGGAGTGATCCTTCGTCCGTTTGTATTGATGATTCGACTTTTCGCTAACATCACTGCCGGTCACATCATCGCTTTATCTTTCTTCTCGCTTATTTTCATCTTCGGTGAAATGAATACAGGATTAGGATTCGGTGTATCAATTGTATCAGTCGGATTCGTCATCTTTATGACAGTACTTGAATTATTAGTTGCCTTCTTACAGGCTTTTGTTTTCACATTGCTTTCTGCAATTTATTTTGGAGCGGCAATAGAAGAACATGATCACGATCACCACGGTGAAGATGCTCATGTAGAAGAAGCCCATATCATTTGAATTAGTTAAACCCTTAAATAATAATTACTATGTTAATTTCAATTCTCCTTCAAGAAGTAGCAGGAAACCTTGGTCTAGGTTATGGTGTTGCTGCTTTAGGTGCCGGACTTGCTGCTTTGGGAGCAGGTGTTGGTATTGGTCGTATCGGTGGTTCTGCATTGGAATCAATCGCTCGTCAGCCTGAAGCAAGTGGCGATATCCGCGCTAACATGATCCTTACAGCCGCTCTTGTGGAAGGTGCTGCCTTCTTCGCAATGGTTGTAGGTCTTCTAGTTACCTTCAAGTAAGAAATAAAAAACCGGCTCAACGGTTGGTTGAGCCGGTTTTTTATCCTGCAAGGATCCATTCGGGAATTAGTAAATAGTAAATTCATTAAAAAAGAAAAAATCATTAAACAATGGAATTAATAAAACCACAGTTCGGACTTATTTTTTGGATGGCATTGTCATTTCTTATCTTGATGTTTATTCTTGGAAAATATGCTTTTCCGATAATCATGAAGTCGTTGAAAGAACGTGAAGATTCTATCACCAATGCATTAAGTGCAGCAGAAAAAGCGAAGAAAGAAATGGCAGCGTTACAGGCTGACAATGAAAAATTACTTGTTCAGGCACGGGCGGAACGCGATCTTATGTTAAAAGAAGCGCGCGATACAAAAGATGCAATTGTTGCAGAAGCAAAAAATAAGGCACAGGCGGAGGCAAATAAAATTCTTGCTACTACACGTGAGACCATCAATAACGAAAAAAATGCTGCGATCAATGAACTAAAAAATCAGGTTGCTGCTATGTCGATTGAAATTGCTGAGAAGATCCTTCGCCAGGAATTAAGTAACGACGAAAAA
>JAYUWA010000408.1:0-4525 GCA_043753795.1 Bacteroidota bacterium
CATTTCTCATATTCATAATTCCATTCTGCGTGAACAACGTACCATTCCGTGCATTTCTTGTTGGCATAACGCAATCAAACATATCAATTCCAAGTGCAATGCTTTCGAGGATGTTAATCGGTGTTCCAACTCCCATTAGATACCTCGGTTTGTCTTTTGGCAAAATCGCACAGACGGATTCTGTCATTTCATACATCATTTCCGCAGGTTCACCGACTGAAAGTCCGCCGATCGCATTCCCATCGCGCCCCTGAGCTGCAATGAATTCAGCAGATTGCAACCTTAGGTCTTTGTAAACACTTCCCTGAACGATAGGGAAAAGTGTCTGCTTATGTCCATACAATGGTTCTGTTTTGTCAACATGATCACAACATCTTTTCAACCAGCGATGCGTCATCTCCATACTTTTCTTTGCATACCGGTGATCACACGGATAAGGAGTGCATTCATCAAAAGCCATGATAATATCTGCACCAATCACTCTTTGGATGTCCATGGCATATTCAGGTGAAAAGAAAAGCTTTGATCCATCAATATGACTGGAAAACGACACCCCTTCTTCTTTGATCTTCCGGCGGTCGGCCAGAGAATAGACCTGATACCCGCCACTATCTGTGAGAATCGGACGGTCCCAGTTGATGAATTTGTGTAGTCCACCGGCCTTTTGAAGTACATCTAAACCCGGACGAAGAAAGAGGTGATAGGTGTTGCCTAGGATGATCTGGGCTTTTATATCTTCCTTGAGTTCATGCTGATGCACAGCTTTCACAGTTCCTCCGGTTCCGACAGGCATGAAAATCGGAGTCTGAATTGTTCCGTGATCGGTAGTAATTTCTCCGGCACGGGCTTTGGTTTGCTCGTCCGATTTCAAGAGTTTAAATTTCATTTCTGATTAACAATCTTACGTTAATATCTCGCCAAATATAAACACTTTGATATGAACGGCACTTTTACATTTGTAGGAATCGCAATTCTTCACCGGATTCTTTAAATTCTGCATGACACACCTTACTAACGACCTTACGGGCGTACTTTTTATTTTACTATTGGTAACGGCTGTAATTCAGCTTGTTTACTACTGGATATTTTTTCGTCGCCTTGCTTTTTATAAGTATGATCAGGTAACAGGTGGACCGCATCCTGTCTCAGTAATTATTTGTGCAAAGAACGAAGTATTACGTTTGAGAAAATATTTGCCGGCTGTTTTGGAACAAGCATATCCTGATTTCGAAGTGATCGTAGTAAATGATTGTTCGTGGGATGAAACCGGTGAATATCTTGAATCACTTTCTTCGCAATTTTCACGACTTAAAATTGTAACGCTGAAAGAACAGGAAAAGTACAGACACGGAAAAAAGTTTGCGCTAACATTAGGAATCAAAGCTGCGAAGAACGAATACTTGTTATTCACGGATGCAGATTGTATACCTGCAAGTAAGAATTGGTTGTCGCTCATGCAGCGTCACTTTGCAAGAAACACAGAGATAATTTTAGGATACGGACCTTATCAAAAGGAACCTGGATTTTTAAATAAGCTTATCCGCTACGATACTTTTTATATTGCCATGCTGTATCTCTCTGCTGCACTTGGAAAAAATCCATACATGGGTGTGGGCAGAAACCTTGCATACAAGAAAGATCTGTTCTTTAGAACAAAAGGATTTGCAAAACATAACCACATTTTATCAGGAGATGATGATCTTTTCATCAATGAAAATGCTACCTCTCAGAATACTTCTGTGGAATTAGAGCCTGAATCTTTCACTTTTTCTGAAGCGAAAAAAACTTTAGGTGAATGGTTTTCACAGAAAAAACGGCACATGAGTACAGCAGGGCATTATAAGGGCTCTCATAAGTTCTTTTTATTCATGAATTCTTGCAGTTCTTTACTCTTCTATATGTTGCTGATTACCTTGTTAATACTGCGTTTCGAGTGGAAATTACTTTTATCTTTGTACGCAGGGTTGTTATTATTACGAATACCTATTGTATACGCATGTTCAAAGCGTCTAAAAGAAAATGATCTTCTCTGGTCGTTTCCACTTTTAGAGATCGTTCATATTGTATTGCAGCCTCTCTTTTATATTGCTAACGTCTTCACAAAACAAAAAACATGGAAGTAAACCCAAATCTCTCCGAGAAAGCACAGATCGACTATAAACTAGTCCAGATGGCCGTTAAAGGCGATCAAAAAGCTTATGCGGAATTAATGCAGCGCTATAAAGATTCGATTTACTTCATGCTGTTGAAGATGGTAAACAACCGTGATGATGCCGACGATTTAACGATCGAAGCATTTGGAAAAGCGTTCAAAAATCTACATCAGTATACACCTGATTTTGCTTTCAGCACATGGCTTTTCAAGATCGCTACCAATAACTGTATCGATTTCATTCGTCGTAAAAGAAAGTTCACTTTCTCGATCGATAAAAATATGGAGAACGACAGCGGACAGGAAATGCAATTTGAAATTAAATCGCCAATGCTTGATCCGGAAGAGAAGATGATCAAAAAACAAAAAGCAATTCTGATGCGCGATGTTGTAGAAAAATTAAAACCTCGTTACAAACGATTAGTTGAACTCAGATATTTTCAGGAACGTTCTTACGAAGAGATCGCTGACGAATTAAAACTTCCCCTAGGAACGGTAAAGGCCCAGCTTTTCAGAGCTCGGGAGTTTTTGTATCAGATTCTGAAGAATCAGGAGGAGCAGATTTGAGCTTGTAGTTCAAGACTCTTATTGCTTTTTCAGCACTAGAAAGTAAAATTGCGTGTAATTTTTCAGTAACGAAGATTTCCCTAATACATAATTAAGTTTATTGATCAGTGGAAAGCCTGGAAGTTTGTGAAGGAAGTACCAATAAAACAAATTAGTTCCTGTTGTTTTAATGATTTCCATATCCTGAAACGAAAACAATTTTCTGCTGCGATGTGAAGGATATTGTAGATGGTCGTATAGTTCCCCTTCTATTTTTTTTCCTCTCAATTTATATGATAATCTGGTCAGGAAGTATGGATAAGAATTGCCGTTTGGTAAAGAAATTACTGCAATTCCTCCGGGTGAAAGTTTGTTATGAATAATATCAATAACCTTTTGTGGATTTGAAGTATGCTCTATAACTTCAGTACATAATATAAAATCTACTTTTGATTCATCAAGGTTTTCAGCATTGAAAACTTCGAAACTTATTTTTTGTCCTTCTTTTTTTGAAGAGAATTCCGTTTTTGCAATATCTATAAGTGGACTGTCAAGATCAATTCCTCTTACGTCACTGAAACCTGCATCAGAAATAAGTTTACTATAGACTCCGCAATTACAACCTATATCCAATGCTCTGTCGTAAGCCTTAATTTGTTTTTTTAATTTTAATTCGTTAAGTATCTCAACAAATGTGTTTATTCTCATTCTGTGAAACTGGCGTGTAGGTTCATCTATATAATTATAAATTCTATTCAACAGTTGCTGAAGAGAGTCTTGTTCATTGCATGAATAATTCAGCTTATAGTTTGTCAGTAGATTCGAATCCATTTTTCAAGAAATAGTTCGCAAAGTAAAGATTAATTGCTTACACAAGAATAACGACAGACCAAAATGCAAAAATCAATGATAATATCATAAAGATTATATTTCCTGTTGAATTCTGCATAAATTGCAGAACGATGGTGAAAATAATTTCAGGTCAATTTAAGCTAACACCAAATCAATCTAATCAGTTTGAGAGGATTGAAAGTATTTATCGTGACTGGAATCAAAAGATTAATGTTATTTCGAGGAAAGATATGGATGCGTTCTATACTCATCATATTCTGCATTCTCTGGCAATTGCAAAATTGATTTCTTTCAAACCCGGAACTTCTGTTTTAGATATTGGAACAGGTGGTGGTTTTCCGGGAATTCCATTAGCAATACTTTTTCCGGAAGTCAGGTTTTATCTGGTCGATTCTATTGGCAAAAAAATTACGGTCGTTAATGAAGTGGTGAAAGGTATAGGTCTGACCAATGTTTCAACTGAAAAGAACAGGGCAGAAGAACTCAACATGAAAGTTGATTTTGTGGTCAGCAGAGCAGTAGCGCCTGTAAAAGATATTGTTCAATGGACTTCTAAACTGATCAAAAAAGGCGGTAATAATGACCTTCAGAATGGCTGGATCTTGTTGAAAGGCGGGGATTTAGCGCAGGAAATCAAGGATTCTGGGCGATCTGCGGATGAGTTTGAAATCAGCAACTGGTTCGAGGATGAATTCTTTGAAACGAAGAAGATTGTCTATATAACTGAATGATTGTCAATTTTATGTGACAAAAAAACACTAAGAGATCACTAAGTTTTTAGCGCAAGAGCATTGAAGTGAAACTCCTTCTTTTCTGTGTTCTTGTGCTAATTTTTAGTGATCTTAGTGTTGAAAATTTATCTTGAAATTTGGACTGAAAAATAATTCAATTGTTTGGTGCATATAAAATAAATCTTACCTTTGCCGTCCTGTTTTTAGAGTAAATACTGAATAATATGAAAAGGACATTCCAACC
>JAYUWA010000409.1:0-4497 GCA_043753795.1 Bacteroidota bacterium
ACGTTGCAAAACATTGGGTTCAATTTTACTTATAACAATTTAGTTTATTCACAATACTCTGTAAATTCAAATGGATTGATGCGTTTGGGATCTGCCTTGATTTCTAATAATGCAATTAATCAACTTACTGTTAATTCGGATTTTCCAAAGATTGCTCCGTATTGGGATGATTTGAATACAGCAGCCGTAGGATATTGTGGTTCAAAATTAATTGGAACCGCACCGAATAGAAAACTTTCAATTGAATGGTTATTAGCTGTTCCGAAAAATTCAACTAATACCGGAAGACTTCAAGTGTGGCTATTTGAAACAACAAATGTTATTCAATTTGTTTATAGTACAGGAATGAATGTAAACAATGGCGGTTACTCAGTTGGTTTATCTGCCTCAACAACAGATTTCATAAGCGTTTCACCGGGTGGCGCTTCACCATCGTTTAGTAAAGTGACAGAGACCAATACAAACATCACAGCCATCACCTCAGGAACATCTGTGATCTTCACACCACCTGTACTTCCTCCGGCATGTACTGCAACCTCAACACCATTGGGATCAGGTGTTTCTAATGCTGCACAATTAAACTGGACAGCAGGTGCAGGTAATCCAACATCTTATGATGTTTATTTCGGAACTGCATCAAACCCGCCATTAGTTTCAGTTTCTCAACCTGCAACTACTTATAATCCGGGAACTTTAAATTATAACACGACTTACTATTACAGAATTATTCCTAAAAATGGTGCAGGTCCTGCGAGCAGTTGTGCGATCAATCAGTTCACAACGGCTACTTCAATCAGTTACAACGTTAACAGAACGACAGGCATTACCTACTCTTCCATTATTGGCTCCGGGTTATCTGCAACAGGTTGGCGCAATGGAACAAATACGGACGACAATTTAAGTACTTCACAACCGATTGGTTTTAATTTCCCATATCAGGGAACGACATACAGCAACTTTTCACTTTCAACAAACGGCTTTATAACTTTCAATGTAGGGACATCAAATACCGGCGGAGGAAATGGAGTCTATAGTTATACGAACAGTTTAAACACTATCGGCGGAACACTGATCGTTGCCCCTTTCTATGAAGACCTTGTTTGTCAGGGAAACTCAGGATCTCAATCAAGTCTTGGCGCATCAATGAAATATTCAGTCAGTGGAGTTGCGGGTAGCAGAATCCTGACTGTAGAATGGACAGGAATGGAGATCTATAACAATTCAGGTCCGAATTTAAATTTCCAGATGAAATTGTATGAAGCTACCGGAGACATCGACTTCATCTATGGAACAATGGAAGGATTCAATGGAACCTTCAATTATTTCTATTCTTATTCCGTTGGTTTAAATGGAATAAATATCAGTAATCCTGTTTTGAATGCTGAATATATGCATCAGATAAATGCAAATACAAGAAATTTTGGAAATACACCCGCAGCACAATTAGTGGAAGTCGCTGATTGTTATACATCACTTAAACTTACACCGGGTACTTATATTCCTTTCGTTCTGACAACTCTTACGCCAGTAAATGATCAGAAGACTTCACCACAACATCTTGACGTAAACACTTCCACTTGTACAGAACTATGTGGAACATATTATAGTTCTGCTAATGCAACTGCAACTCCAGGAATGCCTGCTTGCAGTACCGGAAATGCGGATGATGATGTATGGTTTGAGTTTACGGCAACAAATCCGAACACAACAATTAAAGTTCTCAGTGGTGGAAATTATGATGCAGCGGTTGAATTATATAATTCATCAAACACTCTTTTGATCTGCAGTGATGCATCAGGTTTAGGATTGACAGAAACATTGAGTCCGACAAGTCTGGTAACAGGACAACAATATTTTCTACGTATTTATCATAATCAAAGTGGTTCTGGCTCAGGAAGCGGGAAGTTTTCTGTTTGTGTAAGTGCAACACCTATCCCGCCGACAAACGACAATTGTTCAAATTCAATAGTTTTACCTGTAGTTACAGGAATATTTACAACAGGCAGTCAGACAGTAGCGGCAACACCTTCAACTTCTATTCCTACGTGTTCTGCTCTTGGAACAAACGCTGATGATGATGTCTGGTACTCATTTATGGCTACTAACACAACTGAGATTGTAAGTGTAAGTGGTGGAACAGGTTTCAATGCAGTTGTTCAACTGTTTTCAGGTACGTGCTCTACATTAACTTCTATTCAGTGTGTAAACAATTTAGGAAACGGGCAAACGGAAATATTGACAGCAAATAATCTTACAAAGAATCAAACCTACTTCATTAGAGTTTATCACGCCGGTGTTGGTGGAGGTACAGGATTATTTTCAATAAATGTTTCTACCAGTTTACCTGCTTGTCCGGGAAATACAAATCCACCAAGTCCGACATCAAATGTAAGTCAATCCGGTATTACATTAAAATGGTCGCCGGTTGCAAATGCAAATTCTTATACTGTCTATTTGGAAAGTACGAATCCGCCAACACAGATTCTTATCAATACTACCGATACCTTTGCATTTACCGGCCCGCTGAACCAAGGCGAAAGTTATTACTGGCAGGTACGGGCCAATAATACTGCAGGGGCATCACAGAGTTGTTTTGTAAGTACATTTGCAACGGTTCCATTAGATTATGCATTGAGAGTTAAAGTATTTGTAGAAGCAATGTATCTTTCAAATCAGACAATGTATTCCGCTTTAAATCCGAATGATACGTTGTGTGATTCAATTACAGTTGCTTTAGCATCGCCGGCAACTAAGCAAATTTTATGGAGTACAAAAACGATCTTAAATACTACCGGTACTGCCAATGCATTATTCCCGCAACCTGTTTTGGGTCAATCTTATTATATTGTTGTAAAACATAGAAATTCACTTGAGACGTGGAGTCAGGGAACTTTTGCTTTCAATGCACCTGATACAATTTATGATTTCTCTAATGCCGCAAATAAAGCATTTGGAAGTAATCAAGTGCAAGTTTCACCTGGTGTATTTGCTATTCACTCCGGAGATGTAAACCAAGATGGATTTATTAATGTAACAGATTTTGTGACCATCGATAATACGTTGGGAATAGGTTTTTTTACAGGCTATATATCAACTGATGTAAATGGCGATGGAATTCTAGAATCTTCTGATTATAGTTTCATGGAGAATAAAACCCAGATAATTAGGGCAATTCTTAAACCATAGATAATCGGAAATATTTTCATTTTTTTTACCAAGTAATTAGGCGCTTTGGCCAATTATTCCTGTGAGCTTAACTCATATTTTTTGCTTTTGACCCAAAACAGGGCTTAAATTGCTATGTTGAAAAGTTCGTGTACTATCTGAAAGCCTTGTCCTGCAAGGGTTTCACAATGAACCGTATATTTGCAAAAAACCACATGCACTGAAAGTTTAGTTTTGGAAAACAAAAAAGCACACGAAATTTATTTTGTCAGATCTATACTATTATTTTTTCTGACAGTTTTTCTATTGCCAGCAAAAAGCAATAGCCAGGCCATTTCAAGTGTTTCAGGAAATTGGTCATCAGCATTTATATGGTCACCAGGTGCACCTACCGCCGGACAAACTGTAACAGTTCCTGCCGGAGTTACAGTATATGTTGATGTAAGCACTGTAATGATTTCAGACCTCATTGTTAACGGTACGATCATTATCAATGCCAATGCAGTTTCAGATCTGAATATTTCAGGGAATATTACAATCAATGGTAATGCAATTTTAGAGAACAATGGTGGGATCAATTTAAGTACACCGGGACGAACCTTTACTATTTTAGGAACCGGAGTTTACATTCACAATCCATTCAATACTGTTCTGAGCTCAGAAAGTATTTTCTACAATAGCAATGAATCATTCTCAACTACTTCTACTCTTCAAATAAAGAAATGGTATAATGGTTCGATTCCTTTAGGGGATCCTTCGCGGGTCCAAACAAGTAACTTTGGAAATCTGATCCTAGAAGCAAATGTACCAGGTGGACAATGGGATCAGGATGGATATTTTTCGCTGCCAACACCGGCCAGGGTAAAAGGAAATCTGACGGTAAATACCGGAACTATTGTGATGGATGACGGCACAGGAAACACTACTGCCCTCACACTTCAAAATGTTACGGTAAATAATTTTGCCAATATAATTTTTCAACGAGGAACCAACAGAAATCTTACACTCATAACAGGTTCATTCAATTTAAATAGCAATGTTCCTGCTGCACCAACTGTAGTGCTGGATACTTCATATGGAATTCTAAACTGGACCATCAATGGCAATCTGAATCTAAGTCACGATTTCAGAGCAGTCAATTCCGGCAATTATAGTACGGGCGCTGATATTCGCATAACAGTAAATGGTGATTTTAATTATTCAAAAGGAAATGTGTTTTTAGTGAACAAAGCCGACGCACCTTTACGAATGACTATAACAGGTTCGACAAATCTGAACAATTCATCAGGATTAGGAAGTGTAAATTTGATTGAAGGTGGTAGTGGAACTTTA
>JAYUWA010000410.1:0-4495 GCA_043753795.1 Bacteroidota bacterium
CATCAATACCTGCTGAAACAACATTGGCAATTGAACCACGTTGTTTTGCGCATTCTGCTTTTGCTGCATTAAGATCACCGTTCGACATCGCTGTACGAACTTTCTGAATAAATACATCTATACGACCTGTTCCTTTTGATTTTCCAATAGTGATGAAACGCTCAATTGAAAAAGTTATAACTGTAAGGAAGCAGCAAATTAGCACAGGTACCAAAACTCCACCTTTATACATTGTTGCCATAAGGTTTCCATTCAATGGACCTTTTTCTCTATCGCCTCCTTCAAAACCAGCAGGATCTCCCATAACAAAGTGCCAAATTAAAATTCCGATTACGAGTGAAATGGGAATTACAAGAATCGAAAATAGGGCTTGAACGCCGTTTCCACCTTTAGATGATGTGTTGCTCATGATTGTACTGTTAGTTATTAGTTATGGGATTGATTATAGACTCGGTTAAATATGTTTTTCCACAAAAAAATATTCTACTGAATAGTTTTTCCGGACGACAATAATAGGAAATTCTGATTAATTCCAAAAAGTATACTTGTGATTTAACCGTAACCTGACAATTAAATATTACTTAACCGATTTCCCGGGGCAGATAATCAAATCACATCGAAATTAACCTTTACGCTTTACTATTGAATGGCACTTGTTCGATTCTCTGCTAAATTCAAATACGATAAAATTATTCTATCAGATCTAAACAACATAAATGCTGAACAATTTTTCACTTAATCACCTAACTATTAAATGGTTGCTATGCCATTTTTCTCTTAAAGCAGGCCTGTTATCATTCCGGGAAAAATTCCCAGCGCCAAAGCAAGGATGCCGGCAATTACCAGAACGATCTTGTAACCTCCGCTTAATTGCAATTTTGTTTCATTTCCTTCTCTGAACATGGCAACAATTATTTTGAAATAAAAATATACGCCAATCAACGAACCAATAACGGCTATTAACACCAAAGCAGTCAATTTATTTTCCATAGCCGCCACGAAGATGTAGTATTTGGCGAAAAAACCGGCAGTTGGAGGAATTCCGGCTAAAGACAGCATTGAAATTACGGTCATAACCGCCAAAAACGGGCTTTTCTTTGCAAGTCCATGGAACGATTCTATTGATTCGTTGCCTGATGATTTGCTCACCATCAGCAAAATTGTGAATGATGCAATTGATGAAACCGAATATGCCAATGCATAAAACAAAAGCGCTGAACTTGCTGCTGCATTCATTGCAACAATTGCCATGATCATATAACCTGCATGTGCAATACTTGAATAAGCAAGCATGCGTTTAACATTCGTCTGATAAACGGCAGTAATATTTCCGACAAGAATGGTTGCTGCAGAAATGATCATAAGTATCATCTGCCAGACATCTGCCATTGCTGTGAATGTGTGCACGAACAATCTGAAGAACGCTGCAATGGCTGCAGTCTTCACAACAGTTGACATAAATGCTGTGATGACAGTTGGCGCACCTTGATATACATCCGGAGCCCAGAAGTGAAATGGTGCAGCCGAAACTTTGAATACCATTGCGATCATGATCAACAGAATTCCCATGAATAGCATCACAGATGAATTCAAATTGCCTGATGAGATCTGCGTCGTGATAATATCCAGATCAAAACTGCCTGTAGCTCCGTAGATCAATGTAATTCCGAATAATAAAAATCCGGTTGCAAAGGAACCCATTAAAAAATATTTGAATGCCGATTCATTGGAGGCAAGACTCTTTTTATTACTGCCGGCAAGAATGTACATTGCTATTGAAAGAATTTCAATTCCAAGAAACAACATGATCATGTTGTTAAACGAAGTCATTAAAATTGCTCCTGTCAGAGCAAATAAGATCAGCGTGAAGTGATCACTCTTACTTGTTTCATCGAGGAAAAATTCAGGTGAAACAATGAACCACAAGAATGTTACTCCGATCAACACAGCAGTGAATGCAAGCGAGAAATTATCGACCTGCATCATATTGTTGAAATACGTTACGTTCGTGCCCCAATCCAAAAGGGTTGTACCCAATGCAGCGGCAAGTCCCAAAAAGACAACCGGTAATAATGTCTTTTTGATCCTGAAGATTTCTGAAAATAAACCGAAGACTCCGATTCCGGCTATTATTAAGAGCGTATTCAAGGTTCTGTTTTTATTTCAATGTAGTGGCCGTTTGAATTGAGAGCTTTAAGGCTTCAACTGCAGGACCGGAAATTTCAAGAAGTGGTTTTGGGTAAATTCCTATCCAGAAGATCATGATGACGATCGGAATAAGAACTGCTTTTTCAGTAATGCTTAAGGCTGCAAATTGCTTTGTAACAGAACTTACATCTCCCAACGAGATTTTTTTATATGCATTCAACATATACACTGCTCCTAAGATAATCGTTAGTCCTGCGAATGCTGCAATCACTTGATCATACTGGAAAATTCCGTTGATCAATAAAAACTCTCCAACAAAACCATTCGTAAGTGGTAAGGCAATTGATGCAAGCATGATGATCATAAAGTACGTTGAGAATGCAGGGGCACTTGTTCTCAGTCCACCGAGCTCATCCATTTTTCTTGTTCCTGTTCTTCGTTCGATCATGTCGGCAATAAAGAATAGTCCAACAACATTGATACCGTGACAAAGCATTTGGATCACGCTTCCGTGCAGTCCTTGAAATGTAAGACTGAATACTCCGGCAGAGATCAATCCAACGTGTGCAATAGAAGAATAGGCGATCAATCGTTTAAAATCTTTTTGCATCCATGCGATACATGATGCATAAACAACTCCGATGACCGATAAGATGATCACAAGATTTCCCCATTCTGCAACACCGGAAGGCACGATTGGTAATAACCAACGCATTACTCCAAATACTCCCATCTTCAACATGATCCCTGATAACAACATTGTGCCGGGTGCAGGTGCATCGACATACGTATCCGGTTGCCATGTGTGAAAAGGAAAGATGGGCATCTTGATAGCGAAAGCGAGAAACAATCCCCAGAAGAGAAACGATTCTTGTGTCGTTGATAGTTTCAATGCATACAATGCCTGAAGATCGAAGCTATGAGTTCCGGGTGTTTGCAACCATAGATAGATCAATGCTACTAGCATCAGCAAACTTCCGGAAAGAGTGTAGATGAAAAATTTAAGTGTTATGCGTAACCGGTCTTTTCCACCATACATTAAACAGATCAGATAGATCGGAATCAATGCAAGTTCCCAGAAAACGTAAAACAGAAATCCATCGTATGCGCAGAAAACACCTACAAGTGCAAATTGCATCACAAGAATGAGCGAATAAAATAATCCCGGTGATTTATAATTGTGATTGAACGACGAGAGAATGATCAATGGTACAAGAAAAGTGGTGAGCATTACCAATAACAATGTGATGCCATCTATTCCTACATGGTAACTGATCCCTAAATTTGAGATCCATGAATAATTTTCCACGAACTGAATTCCTGCCGTTGGATCAAAGCGAAAGAAGAAACACAATGAATATGCAAACTCTGCAACTGCAGCAGCAAGTGCAACTTTTTTTGCATGCTCTCCTGAGAAAACAATAACAAGTGCCGCAATCAGCGGAAAGAAAATCAATAATGATAACATTGTTTACCTGCCGGAACGATTTACTTTTCCGGAAATTTATTTAGAGTACCAGATTAAATAATAGGATTGCAATGATGCCGAAAACCATTGCGAAGATGTAGAAGCCAACATTACCCGTTTGAACAAGGCGCAATGTTTTTGATCCAAATACAACCGTCTTGTTTACGGAATTCACTAATCCATCAATAATTTTTATGTCAATGATCTTATAGAAGATCTCGCTTAATGCCTGTAATGGACGAACGATCAGCATATCGTAAAGTTCGTCGATATAAAACTTGTTGTACGACGCTCTTGCAAAAAATGATAACTGCTGCTCGTGCGCTGCAGGAACACCTTTTGCTGAAGAATATTTTTTTGCTGTAATAAAGAAAACGATTGCAAGAATGATCGTTGAACTTATCATTAACGTCCACTCAAAAGCATGTGATGCTTCTACGTGAATGAATGTTGCCGGGAATGTAAGAATAGGTTCAAGGAAATTATTCAACGCATGATGTTCTGAAAAAACTTCCGGCAATCCCATGAAGCCACCAATGGCAGAAAGTACTGCAAGTATGATCAATGGAATCGTCATCGATTTTGGCGACTCGTGTAAATGATGCTCCTGCTCATGTGTTCCTCTGAACGAACCGAAGAAAGTAAGGAAGAATAATCTCAACATGTAAATTGCTGTCATCAACGAAGTGATGGCCAGCACCCAGAAAATCGCTTTGTTCTGAATCCATGTTTTTGCAAGGATCTCATCTTTAGAAAAGAAACCGGCAAGCGGAGGACAGCCGACTATAGCCAGTGTGCCTATAAGGAATACGAAATATGTGATCGGTAATTTTTTCTTCAATGAACCCATTTTACGGATATCCTGTTCACCACTCATTG
>JAYUWA010000411.1:0-13509 GCA_043753795.1 Bacteroidota bacterium
TGGTTCAATCAAGGTCAAGGTTCCCAAATACAAAGAAATGTTGACCGGATATTATTGCATGCTTATCGTGTCAGTCCATCATCAGTATATGGCTACAGCAAAAATCGTTTACAATATCTTGCATCAAACAATACGACAGTCAATGTTGCTCCTATCTTTTCTTCGGAACCCAACTTCATGGGACCTTGGCTAGATACTCATGCACAAATAGAAGCATTTAATAAGTACAAAGCAGATTTTCAAGCAGACCTATCGGCTAGTGTTCAATATATAAACCTTATCGGTTACCAATGGTTTACGTACAGTTACATGCCAAAGCCTATACCCGGATCAGGTAATACCACCTTCACCGCTACTATTAATGCTTCGGGTGCAACAACATTTTGTGCTGGAGGAAGTGTAACGATTACTGCCGGTGGTGGGACATCTTACCTGTGGTCTAACAATGCCACTACTTCATCTATAACTGCAACTACTTCCGGAACCTATTCATGTCAGGTTACTAACAACGGAGTTACTCAAACAACATCAGCAATTACAGTAGCAGTGAACGGATTGCCAACAGTAGCAACAACTCAAGGCACTTTGAATAATAACACAATTACGATCTCGTCAATAGCAGAAGCTACAACAGGAACGATCAGTAGTTACCAATGGAAATTAAATAACTCATCTCTCAGTGGAGCTACCAATGCAAATTATGATGCAACAACATCAGGTGATTACACTGTTGTAGTAACAAATAGTTCAGGATGTTCTGTTACCTCCATTCCGGAAAATATAGTGATACCAACTCAACAAGCTTGTTTGTTAACTACACCCAATGGATTGGTTTCAGCAGCGGTTACTTCAAAATCACAAAAATTAGAATGGGGAACATTACCTGCCAGCGATTCACTGGTGATCAGATATAAACCTGAAAGTTCTTCAAACTACAGTTATGTAAGAATGCCGAATGTAGGACAAACAAATCTTATCCTAACAGGACTTAATCCAAACACCAAATATCAATGGAGAGTTAAAACAATTTGTGGTGCAACCTCGGGATCTTATTCGACGAAAAAGACTTTTACAACAATTGGAAACACTGCCATGATCTCCCCTTCTTCATCAGCTTTGAAAACAATCGGTATTGAAGAAATAGAAACAGAACAATTGTATGTATATCCTAATCCTGCGAAAGAAAATCTTACTATATCATTCTTCTCTCTTGCAGAAACAAAATCGACAATTGACTTCATCGATCTGGGAGGTAGAATTGTAAAACAGCTCAACCCTTATGTAATTGATGGAGACAATGAGATCTACGCAGACATGCAAGATGTACCAAGCGGAATCTACTTTATCCGGGTAGTTACTCCATATCAAACTGAAACAAAGCGATTAATAATAGAAAAATAACAATCTTAAAATCCTCAAAAAAGTATGCCTGAACAGGAAAAATCCCGGAAAATCGCCGGGATTTTCTATTTTGTTCATAAAGTATCCAAAATGTTGAAAACTTTAAATGTTAAAGTTTTAAGAAAAACTTCATGTACGGTACAAAGTATCTTGGATTTTCAAAGATGAAGCGGGGTGTGCCCACAAAAAACCCCGAATTTGGCGTGAATATGAAGCATTTTTGGATTTTTTTTGCAACTTCAAGGATAGAAGACGTATCATGGATGACTTTTACATATATCTTCGCCAACGTAAAGTTTGAGGGGAAAGAAATAATCAAACCGATTAGAAACCGGGACATGTTTATTTTAAGTCACAGACTATCAAATCAAAAAGCTTAAGACAGGGGGGAAACCTAATATCGGGATGGGACCTGTTTTGCACAAATGTTAAAATATCGAATAAAAGTAGTGTTGTATTATAATTAAACTAAAGTATCAAAGATGAACCTAAAGGTAATAAAATTGTTGGCAGGACTATTCCTGATTTGTTTGACTTCATATGGTCAATCAACTAATGTAAGGGCTTTCTACTTGAAAGACATTGATAACTGGTTGGGTAGTACCACTCAGGAAAACGCTATCCTTGACTATGCTCAGGGTAACGGGTACAACTATATTATTTTTTATGACCTTGGTTCATTGAACTGGTCAAGTTCTACTGTAAAAAGTAATGTTGCGGCCTTTTTAAGCAGAGCCCGTGCCAATTATGGAATTACACAAATGGGCGCTTCTGGAGAGATCGCTTCTTTCTTCTCAAACTACATTGTACCTTATAACAATGGCAGAACTTCTGCGAATGAGAGATTTGATATTTTCAATTTTGAATTTGAGTTCTGGAATCAATCCAGCATTTCTGCATTGTATTGCAGCCGATATCTTTCACCAAACGGTTATAGCTGTGATTCAGCAGGAGCCTGGAGATTTGGTTGGAGTGAATTCAAGAAAATTGATGCATTGACAGCACAGTACGGACTAACATCTGAAATTTATTTAGGATGGCCGGCACAAGGTCAGATGCAACAGCTTACAACAAGAGCTGACCGGATTCTTCTTCATGCTTACCGTCCGACAGATGTAGATGTCTATTCATACTCAAGAGGTCGTTTGCAAATGGTTGCAAGTATGAACACATCAGTGAAAATTATTCCTTTGTTCAGCAGTGAATCTGCTTTCATGGGTCCTTGGTTACAGTCAAATCCTTTTACTAAAGCATATACAACATATAGCAGTCATTATACGTCAGAAACAGGTTCATGGAAACAACATATCAATTTACAAGGGTATGCATGGTTCCATTATAGTTATATGCCTAAAACAACAACAGCAACTGCAACAATCAGCGCAAGTGGTCCATTGAGTTTCTGCTCTGGTGGCTCAGTAACACTTACGGCAAATAGCGGTTCGCAATATTTATGGAGTCCGGGTGGACAGACAACACGTTCGATCACTGCAACAAGTCCGGGTTCATACAGTGTACGTGTAACAAACTCAGGTGGTACAAATGCGACATCTACTCCTTCCATTGTATCAATTACAACTTCAGGTTCTACTCCTACTGTATCAGCAAATGGTTCAACATCATTCTGTGCGGGTGGCAGTGTTGTATTAACGTCAAGTTCTGCATCATCTTATTTATGGAGCAATGGTGCAACGACACAATCAATCACCGTTTCTACTTCAGGCACTTATTCTGTTTCTACAAATTCAGGTGGTTGTGGTGGAACATCTACTCCTACTACAGTTAACGCAAATAGTGGCCCTTCTACTCCAACAGTTACTGCAAGTAGTTCTTTGAACGTATGTCCGGGTTCGATCCTTACACTTACATCATCGGCAGCAAACGGTTATTTATGGTCAACAGGCGCAACAACGCGTACCATCACTGTATCTGCGGCAGGAACATATTCGGTACGTGCTTATAGCGGACCAAATTGTTCTGCTCAATCATCAAATAGTATAGTAACAATGCTAACTGCCCCTACAGCACCTTCTATTTCTGCAAATGGTTCATTATCCCTTACATCATCTCACCCATCAGTAACTCTTACTTCAACTACAGCAAATGCATATCTGTGGTCAACTTCGGAATCAACACGTTCAATTGTTGTTTCAACACAAGGCTCTTATCGTGTTACGGTAACTGGAAGTAACGGTTGTAAAGCAACGTCAACTGCTGCTATTGTCAGTAAAAGTGGTTGTACACCGCCTGCTGCTCCAACTATCTCTTTGAGTGGTTCACCGGTAGTCATTTCAGGTGGTTCAGTTACTCTTACTTCAACAACTGCCGGCGGATATTTATGGTCTACAGGAGCAACAAGTCGTTCAATTACGGTTACAACAGCAGGAGTCTATACTGTAAGAGCATATAATGCAGGCGGATGTTTCTCAACATCATTACCTACAACAGTAGTAGTTGTTGCAGCCCGTGAGATGAACAATGTTGTTTCAGAAGAAACTACACCGGCACTTGAGCTTAGTGCTTATCCAAATCCGGTTCATGACTTATTAAATATTGATTTCACTTCAACAGTTCAGAAAATATATACAATTTCATTACTTGATATTCAGGGAAGAGTTGTTTATTCAAGAGAATTTGAATCAGAAGTTGGTTTAAATCATATCGAATTAAATGTATCAGAATATCAAAAAGGAGTATACTTTGGATATCTGACCAGTGACACTGAAAAGAAATCACTGAAAGTTATTGTTGACTAATTGACTATTCAATAATGAAAAGCAAAAAAACCACCTGAATTCAGGTGGTTTTTTTTTGTTTAATCCAATTACTCCCTAGAAATACGTCAATTATTTGTTTGCTTAGAAACATTTTCTATTTTTAAAGAATATATGTTTTTAAGGAGTTCTATTCTTACAATTATTTTTGCTCTGTTCAATTGGGCGCTTAGTTCAGGGGATGTTCCACAACACTATTTAAAACACTTTACAACCAACGATGGCTTACCTTCATCACAGGTTTATGAAGCCTTGCAGGATAGAGACGGATACATGTGGTTTGCAACTGACAGAGGCGTTGTCAGATATAATGGCTATGAATTTAAAACTTTTGGTACAAAAGACGGCTTAATTGATAATGTTGTTTTCAAGTTTTTTCAAGATCATAAAAAACGTATATGGATGATAAGCAATTCCGGCCGTTTGTTTATATATAGTGAAGGAAAAATAACTCCATATCGTTTTAATAACAAAATAAAAGATCTTATTAAAGGCAGTTTCCAAACCTCAATTTTTGTGGACAGTTCAGAAAATGTTTATATCGGAAGTACATTTGGATTATACATGATCAATTCAACTGGATTACTCACACAAAGATATAAGTTTCATGCGACAGGAATATATCCTTTAATTCTTATTGACGAGAAAGTGAATTTTCGCCCGGCAAACGGATTTGGATCAGGAATTAGTAAAGGACAGGTTCTGGATCTGCTCCATATGAGTCAAAGTGAAACCTATAAAATCAAATGCACAAGTACTAGTTTTGGCAGACTAACCACACTCCGACTAAAAAACGATCGCTTAATATTCTCTATTGGGACATCAATATATGAATTGAAAAACAAAAAAATAAATCAAATCGCAAATGTTCCATACGGAATAGTTCAACTGGTAGAGTGTCCTGACCAAAAAATCTGGGCTTGCACAATGAATGGCCTTTACTTATTGAGCAACTCAGACGAAATAAAAGTTATTAGATCATATTTAGAAAATGTCTATGTAAGTAACATTGCCAAAGACCGAGAAGGCGCATATTGGGTAACCACAATAAATGATGGAGTATACTACTTGAATAATAACTCAATCCAACACTATTTTCTTGATACACCACTTCAAATACCTCAAGCACTGACGCAAGATAAGTCTCACATTTATGCAGGCTATTTTCCTCCCGGGATCTCCAAATTAAATACAGCTGAGCTCTACTTTTTTAAACAACCATTTAAAAATGAATATATCACAAGTTTCTTCTATGATTCTTCTAACTCATACTTATACATTGGAAATGGACGCATAGGGTATTTTAAGAATGAGACATTTACTAAATTCCCTATTATAAAGCATAGCGTTGCTAATATTGGTTTTACAAAAAATAAGACCGGATTATATTCCGGATGCCAAAGATCCCTCCTCAAGATTTATAATGATACAACAGAGGAAATTGCAAAAATTGATACCAAGCTTATTTGCATTTATTCAGATCAGGATGACAACTTAATAGTTGGCTGTCTTGACGGTGCATATAAGTTTGAATACACAAAAAGAAAATTTTTTCCTATAACTGATCAATTAAAAGACACCAGAGTTGATGATATCGATTCCTATAATGGGAATTTATGCTTTGCTACTGTAGGCAAGGGATTAATTATGCTGCTCAAAGATAATAGCGTATTAAACATTGATGAATCCCATGGATTATGTAGCAATACAATCCGCAAAATAACCATTGATAAAAATAAAATCTGGTGTGCCTCTAATAATGGAATAAGTGAAATTGAAATTATTGATCCGGAAAAATCACTTTATAATATTAAGAACATACGGATAAACGATGGGTTGATCGATAATGAAATAAATGATATAGCATTTTTAAATGATACGGTTTGGGTTGCATCCAAGAAAGGCATTTCCTTTTTCAACTCACGAACGGATTTTACAAATTATTCAAGGCCTAATGTAATTTTCACCAGATTTCTTGTTAGCAATAGAGACACAATTATCAGGGAAAATTATGTTTTTCCCTATTCAGAAAACACATTCAGTATTGGATTTGAATCGCCGTTATTCAAAAGCTTAGGAAAGCAGAAATATGAATATCTTCTTTATAATGAAGAGGATTCTATTAAAGGGATCACAACAAACCGGGAAGTCGAATTTTTATCACTTGATCCAGGAAAATACACATTATCTGTAAAGGCAATGAATAATTCCGGTTTGTGGAGTGAAAGACCGGCAACAATGTCATTCACAATACTATCACCATGGTGGAAAACGTTCTGGTTTCGATTATTTATTTTTAGTTTGCTTCTATCAGTCGTTTATTTGTGGTATAAAAGAAGAATAGATTCGGTCAAAGAGAAATTTGAAATTGAAAAGAAACAGGCATCACTCCAACTGACTGCTATGCGGGCACAAATGAATCCGCATTTTATATTCAATGTGATGAGTTCGATCAGAAACTATATGCAGGAAAACGATGTGAATTCTGCTGAGAAATATCTGACTTCATTTGCAAAACTTGTGCGGTATACCCTTGACAACTCCTCCATTCAGGAAGTCTCATTGGAAGAAGAATTACAAGCTTTGAAAAGTTATGCCTTTTTGGAAATGCAACGATTTGAAAACGGTTTTGATTTTGAAATAGTGTTTGATGATGAAATAGATCCTGAAGAGATCTTGGTTCCGTCCTTATTATTACAACCTTTTGTGGAGAATGCAATAAAGCATGGAATCGACCGATTAGTAAACAGAGGAAAAATTCTGATCTCAGTAAAAAGCAAGGATGATTCAGTAGTCATCTCCATTGAAGATAATGGAATCGGCAGAGAAGATTCAACAAATTGGAATTCCGAAAATCGGGAAAAGCACACTTCCTTCGGCTCACGATTAACGTTTGAAAGAATAGAAGCATTTAATAAGGCGTATAATAAAGATATAAGGGCTAAAATAATTGATTTAAAGGACAAAAATGGCCTATCAAAGGGCACAAAAGTAGAAATTGAATTATAGAATAAAATAATTATATTTGAAAGATAAGGTTATAAAATTTTATGATTTCAGCAATAATAGTCGATGACGAAAAAGCAAACCGGAATTCTCTTAAAAAACTATTACGGGAAAACTGTGAAGTGGTTCAGGTAATTGATGAAGCAGGATCATTACCGGAAGCATTTCATCTTATCAAAGCTCATTCACCCCAACTGGTTTTCCTGGATATTGAACTTGCCGAGCAAACTGCATTCGATCTCCTAAACAAATTTGACGAGGTAAATTTTAAGATCATTTTTGTTACTGCACATGCACATTATGCAATTAAAGCCATCAAATTTTCCGCGATTGATTATTTACTCAAACCAGTTGAAGCATCCGACTTGGTAATCTCCCTGAATAAGGCCATAAAAGAAATCAACTTCAATCATCAGCATCAATACAAAGGATTAGTAGAGAATTTACAAGCAGGAAAAGCGCATAAACTTGCAGTGCCAATACTAAATGGATTAGTATTTCTCTCAACGGAAGATATCATCAGACTTGAAGCCGATATAAACTACACCTACATTTTCAGCAACACTGAAAAGTTTACAGCAGCAAAAAGTATTAAAGAATATGAATCACTTTTGAATGAGTATAATTTTTTTCGCATCCATAAATCGCATTTGATCAATTTAAAACATGTCAAACAATTCAGTCGTGCTGATGGGTATTTTGTGCAGATGAGCGATGGCTCTAATGTAGAAATCTCCAGAAGAAAAAAGGACGAGTTTGTGGAGGCTATGAGTTTGCGATAGTCCGGCAGGTACTAAATTTAACACTTAGATCACTGAATTTTTAGCACAAGAACACGGATTTATTCTATCTGCCGTTAAAACACCCATTTGCACCTTTCCTTTCCAAAAAACGACCGTATAATAAATGGCCGACAAGATTTCTTTTTTTCTGATTTCATTTAGGAATTCGTTCCAAAAAGTAACTCACAGTAACACTCCAAACTACATCACATGAAATCAAAATTACTCAACTCCAAAAAAGCAGTTTATGCATTATTGACACTTATTTTTTGTTTTAATCAGGCAGTAAATTCTGCAACCTTAGAACTTAAACTATTTCTTCAAGGATTTTATATCCAGGGTGGTTCGATGAATCCACTGTTATATAATGCCGGTTTAAGTGGGGATTTAACAGATGTTGATAATATTACAGTAAAATTAATTGATCCTCTTAGTTTTACTGTTTTAGAGAGCGTGAACGGACTGTTAAAAACAGATGGGAGCTGTAGCGTTCAAATAACTTCACCAATTGGAAACAGTTATTACATTGATATATGTCACCGCAATACACTGCAAACAATGAGTGCAATTCCAGTTGTGTTATCGAATACTACATCCTACGATTTTACGACAGCAGCAGCAAATGCATATAATGGGAATCAGATTGAAGTTGAATCAGGAGTTTTTGCACTATACACCGGTGATCTAAATCACGATTGTATAATCAATAACTCCGATTTAAATATTATTTCAGAAGACGTCGCACTTTTTTTGAACGGATATCTCTGCACTGATATAAACGGCGATGGCTTTGTGGATGCTTCTGATTTTGCAATTGCGGATAATAATATTCAGCTATCAGTAATGTGCCTTTATCCGGGAGATATTCCTCCATGCCCTGGATGTACTCTCCCTTCTGTTCTAAACTGGCCTGTTTCTTATAATGAAATGTGCAGTGGCGATGCAGGTATTCAGCTTAGTGGTGCAACACCCGCCGGCGGTACATATTCTGGTTTCGGAGTCGATGTAAATGGTTTCTTCCAACCCACTCATCCAACAAGTATTGGTTTACAAATCTTGACATACTCCTACTTCAATCCGACAACACAACAAATCGAAACAATTACAAATAGCATTAATGTTGTTGATTGTCCTGCAGAGGCGCTGGCTTTTGATGGTGTAAATGATTATGTAGATCTGGGTTCCACTTTACGACCAACTTCAGGACTTACCCTGGAGTTATGGCTGCATCAAAACAATTGGGCGGCAGTTCAAGATCAAACGATAATAGGCAATACTCAGAATGGCGGTTATTCAATTGAATTTGACCCGGGAAATATGCTAAGTTCCTGGGTATTCAGGAATGGAGCTTATGGTATTGCACAATATAATTGTTCAGGACTAGCGCCGGGCTGGCATCATTTGGCAATGACTTTTGATGGACAATTGAACAAGCTGTTTGTTGACGGAAATATGGTTGCAAGTAATAACGTAGGTAGTGGTCCGTATCAAATTTTTTATTCTGTTCTAAACTCGACTCTTATTGGTGCTGAGGTGGATGAGACTAATACACCAGAAGCAAATTCGTTTTGCCAGGGAATCTACGATGAAGTAAGGGTTTGGGATTATGCAAGAAATTGCGGCGAAATTCAATTTACTAAAAACTGTGAATTAACAGGAACAGAAACCGGTTTACTTGCATACTACAAATTTAACCAAGGCTTTGATTCGCGATCTAATCCATCAGTGACATTGCCATTTGAATCTACAACAAATTCACTCATTGGACTTCTTAACAATTTTACTTTAAATGGGTCTACTTCGAATTGGATTGCACCAGGTGCGGTGACAGTTGGCAGTACTTGTTCAGGAACAGTCAGTGCTGCAGAAATTGAAATCAGAGGAAATGGTATAATTATTCAGGATGGTGATGGCTCTCCTGATTTTGCAAATCATACTGATTTTGGAATGTCCAACCTGATATCAAACACTGTTCATAGTTATACTGTTTACAATACAGGTAATACTGCACTGAACATATCCAATGTTTCAGTTTCAGGTGTTGATTTCACTATCGGTGTTTTAACGCCGGCATCTCCTATTCTTCCAGGGAATTCAGCGAGTTTCGAAATTACTTTTGCACCCCTTTCTGAAGGAACTAAAACAGCTATCGTTCAAATAATAAATGACGATTGTGACGAAAGCAATTATGATTTTACAATCACAGGACTACGTGAAGATTGTTTCTCATGTAATAGTCAGAACACCACTCCTTCGTTGGTAATTAATACCGGCTATGATGAAAATACAAATTCAGCACTGGGAATTGGTGCAACTGAACTAAACTGGACCATTACACAACAACCGAGTTGGTCTGCATTAACTCTTCCTGCAAATGCAGCGACAATTTATTACAATCCTTTTAGCAATCCGAACTTCTTTCCGTTTCCGAATAGTCAATGGATCTCACCTGATGCCTCAGGTAGTGGTGGAAGTAATTTGTATTCAGACTTACCATTCACGTTTGAGTATGAATTCTGTTTATGCGAAAATGATACCATTACATTTGATTTACATAGTCTGGTTGATGATTCACTTGTTGTATACTTGAATAATTATTCAACAATATTAAATTATCAATCTGTCACTCTCACTGGTCAGCAAGCAGGTCAGCAAAATTATTTATACTCCTTTATTCTACCTAAAGGAACTCATACACTAAAGGCAGATCTTAGAAATTATGGCGGTCCTTTAGGGTTTGATATAAGCGGTAGTATAACAGGAAATCATCTCTTGAAACATGGCGCATGTAAAAATTCATTTTTGTTTGCATATGCCGGACCCGATACCACCATATGTAGTCCAAGTTCAACTATGGCACTTCATGGTACGTCAAATATTGTCGGTGCTCAAATAATATGGAGTCCTTTAAATGGAGGATCAATTATATCCGGTCAAGGAACTTCAGATCCAATGGTGAGCGGAGAAGGTTGTTACGAATTTAAAGCTATCGATCCTACAACTCTATGCGAGTATACAGACACAGTTTGCATAACTTTAAGCACACTTTCTGTAATTGCAACTCCCCCATCTGACGTTTGCATTGGAGAACCTAGTGCTCTCATCCTTATAGTAAATGGCGGAAATGCAAACTACTCTTATACAATTACGCCAGGAAGTACACAAGGAACTATCATTAACAATATTCCTTTTACAACGCCTCAAATTTATACGGCAGGTAACTATACAATTACCATAACAGATAATGCCGGTTGTGTTATAACAACTACTACAACTGTTGAAGAAATAAATTGTTGTTGCGTTGGAGGTTTCGTTCAGAATTCAGGATTTACAGATGGGCTTACTGTAACCGGTGATATCGGTGCCGGAGGTACTGTATCAAATTGGAATCAGGCTACCAATTCTCCTCAAATTATAGTTGCACAAGGTTGTGAGGACAACGGTTATGTGAGAATGTGGGGAAATAAATTTACTGCTGAATCAATCGAACAAACAATCCCTGCTCAAATTATAGAAGGACAAAAGTATAAATTATGCTTCTGTGCAAGGTGGAATAATATCAACACTCCGCCTACAGCTGATCAGTTCGCAAGATTTTTATTCAGAGCTTCAAACGGAACATTGCTTGACAATTCACCAACTACAGGTGCAATTGCAAGATCTGTGGTTGGAACATCAATTAACGTTACAAACACCGGCACATGGGTAACATATGAACTAGATGAGTGGATTGCTGATGCAGACTACTCTACTTTAACGATCAGTGTAACTAATGATAGTCCAATAGATGATGCCAGCGAAGTATCATGGGGTGAAATAGATAACATTTGTATGTCACTTTCTCCATGCAATAATTTCCCTGAAGTGGATGCCGGAGCAGATCAGGAAGTATGTTTTGGAAGTTGTAGCACTTTATCAAGCCCTCTTTATGCAGGTACAACTTCTTCATGGTACAAAATGCCTGAACGTACTCTGATTTCGAATAGTAATAATACAACTGTTTGTCCAACTGAAAATACATGTTACATGCTTTTAGTTACAAATGCTTCAGGATGTTCCGATTCAGATTTCGTTTGCATAAATGTTCATTCTGTATTGGTTACTGCATCGGTAGAAAACGTATTGTGTAATGGACAAAGTTCAGGTCGGATCTTTGGACAAGTACTTGGTGGTAATCCGGGATATACTGTTATGATCAATCCGGACCCTAATAATGCGAGTCCAATTTTGTCAGAAAATTATAGTTTTGATAATCTGCCGGCAGGTTCATATGCTGTTACTGGTGTAGATGGAAATGGTTGTACGTACACAGAAACATTTGTGGTTACAGAACCATTACCAATTTCTGTAACAGTGATAACTCCTGCAAACCTATGTACAGGTGAGCAAGGTCCGTTAAACATTACTGCCTCAGGTGGGACAGGTGATTATAGTTATATAATTCAACTGGGTTCCCCAGGAGTTCTTTCTAATGGATCATCAATAACTACTATTGCAACATTTGGTGCAGGTAATTATACATTCACACTTACCGACAATAATGGTTGCACTTCATCAACCAATTTCACAATTACAGCAATCAACTGTTGTGATTCATTGAATCCATTAGGGTATGAATTGGTTGAAAATGGAGACTTCAGAGATGCAACAGCCTCAGTTGGGAGTAGCCTGACACAGTCGTGCACTTGCAATTCTAATTCATATTGTATAGGAACAAATGCTCAATCAAAATGTAACGGATTCCTAAATATTACAGATCATTCAAATACCGTGAACGGAGCTATAGGTCCATATAATTTCCTCATCGTTGATGGTCATGACAATCTTCCCTCTACAATATGGCTTCAAAATATTGGTTCATTGACTGCAGGTAAAACATATGTATTCAGCTATTGGATTCATCCTAAAGTTTCACCACCTTCAGACAGAGCAACAGTTTCTTTAAAAGTAAAAGATGTCCTTAATAATACTGAACAAATTTTACATACTTTAAATACTTATACAATCTCTGCCCAATGGACCAAGATTATTGGGACGTACACGCCAACTACAGATATTTCATCTGCAGAATTATTTATATTTCAAAATACTGTTGGATATGCCGGAAACGACTATGGTATTGACGATATTTCATTTAAAGGTTGTCAACGCGATTGCCCTGATTCCGTTCTTACAACATCATTAGTCATGAGTACCGGATTCGATCACCTGACAGATAATACTTATCCTACCAATGTTTCGGATGGTGGCTGGTCAGTAGTTCATACTACGCCTGATATTACAGTTGCGAAACCATACTCTGCATGGACGATAGAAAAACATCCGTCATGGCCAAGTGCTTTAGGTAATGGTCAATGGATTTCAGCTTACAATCATTACAGAGATGAATATTCAAATCCTGCTCCTGATTCTGCTTATGAGTTTGAATATTGCTTCTGTCTGTGTAAAGAAGATACAGTTAAATTTGACTTTACTGCTTTAGCAGATGATTATGCAGAATTTTATCTTGTAGAAGATCCGGGAACAATAATGGGAAGTGTAAGTTC
>JAYUWA010000412.1:0-13474 GCA_043753795.1 Bacteroidota bacterium
CGTCTTATAAGTGGTAATGTGTGAATTTTTTGCGAAGAAAATTTAACTTCAATTTTAAGGAAATTTTCTTCGCAAAAAATTCACACATATCTGCCCAAAACCCACGGTCCCTGAGCGAAGTCGAAGGGCGAACGTTTTTAATTTCGAACAACGGGTTAACTAATCACTATTCAAATGATTTGGTGCGCGTTGGGGCCTTTTTTTGGCCAAACAAAAAAGAAAAATTGAAACCTGGAATTTGCATCTAGTACTTACTATCCTATGAAATTAGTTCTATTGGACAATACTGATTGATAATCTATTCCACCACCACATACGACTGATAATGACTAAACGGACTCCGTTTGATCGAATATTTATCAAGCCCGAAAACTTCGCGAAGAGCAATTGTTTCTCCCGGGAATTTCGGCTGATTCAGTTCGTCGAAAACTAAAATAGAACCTTTTGTAAGATGTGGTTTGATTAACTCCAGACAATTTTTTGTTGGCTCGTAAATGTCGAAATCAAAATATGCCAATGAAATAATTGTTTCAGGATGATACTTCAGATATTTGGCAAGTTCAACACTCGCATCGCCTTGTATCAATTCAAATTTTTTCATGTGGTCAAGCGGACTTTCCTTTTCAAGGTTGCTTAACACTTTTTCTAAATATACTTTGTAATCAGCAGCAACATTGTATGCGCCTTTCATAGCATAAAGTTCTATACCATCTTTTTCATGAATAGAAGGGAAGCCTGACCAGGTATCGAATCCAATGATCTTTCTGCTGTAATTAAATGGTTCATAGATCGAACGCAGTGATTGAAAAAGATTTATGTTTTGTCCCCATCTCACACCGAATTCCATGATCACTCCATGGATTTCAATGTTCTTCTGGTAAATGTCATTTATAAAAAGAAATTTTTTCAGATCCGCAGGATTAAGAAATAGTCCAAGGTTTCGCATCATTTCTTCCTCCGGAAGCGGACAATTCTGAAACAGACTGATCAAATTGTTCCTATTCTCAGCTTGTTTGTCAGAAACAATGCTAGGCGCTATATACAGTTCGTTATTTTTGGAGCTCATATTCGATCAATTAATGTAATGTAATGCAATGTAATCGGGGTTACAATATGAGTCAAATATTTTTTATTATTCCCCTGAATTGATGGAATCTGTAACATTTGGCGCCATTCAACATATAAAAATAGTTCTTTATTAGTCCAAAGTAAAGCCCTTTGAATGATTATTTTTGTGTTTTACACCGAATGATCGTTTTTACTTCGCAAATGGAGCTTAATCGGTCGTAAATAGGAATAAATAATTATGGTCACCGGACAAAAACGCATATATTTTCTCAATAGGTATATCAACGGCGGGTATTTTACTCCCTCCGGCGGAATGCTTTCTGTCTTTTCTTCGAAATTTCTATTCAGGAGAAATTCTGCAGTCATTTGCAGGCTGTATAGCGGACATAATGTCCAGTCGCATTCAGGACAGGAAGTAATTGATATACCTGCATACTCGGGTTCCAATAAGTACCTTGTGCAAATGAGTAAGGCACTCTCCGATTTAAAACCTGCGCTAAAAGGCGCCATGGTACATGGTAGTTTTGCAACAGGCGAAGAAATAGAGTATAGCGATTTCGATGGGTTGATCATTATCTCTAAAGATGCCCTTCAAAACAAAAAATTACTTGCAGAAACTGCATACAAATTGCATGAGCTGAGAAAAATTATGCATCTTATCGACCCGTTTCAACATCACGGATGGTTTGTACTTTCTGAATACGATCTAGAAAACTATCCTGAATGGTTTTTGCCCACAGCGGTTTTGCAAAATGGAAAATCTCTCATAGGCACTACTCATTTGAGGGTCAATGTTCAGGAAGTTCCTGATGTAGACTTCAAAAAATCGTTTATGCGATTATGTGATAGCCTGAAAAGAAAACTCTCAGCATCTAAACCTGACTGGAACCTCTATCAACTGAAAGCAATTTTCAGCGAGTTCATGATGTTGCCTTCAGCTTATGTTCAAGCGCGTGATGATAAAGGAGTCTTTAAAAAATATAGTTTCGCAGAAATGCGCCGCGATTTTAAAGACGAAGAATATACAGTGATGGACGAAGTTTCAAATATCCGTATGAACTGGATCTACGATTTGACTGAGAAACAGAAAAAGTTTTTTGAAAGGATCGATTTCCTGAGTTGGAAGGGAAGACAGAAAATTGAATTGAGCACTCCCGTCTTTATTGAACTTTCAATCAACAACGGTATATTTTCCCGGATGAATAATTTCACAGCATTGGTAAGGCACAGGATCATTAACTCAAAAAAAAATGAGTAAATATTCACTGATCGATCTTCCTGTTTTTGTCAGACCTGAAATGTATGAAATAAATGTTTCGGCAGTTGCTTCTGCATTGATGAATCATGGCAAAGTTCAGAGTGTCTATCGGATCGGTAGTGTTTCTGCTCCCGGAATCTCAGACCTTGATATGTTTGTTGTTTTTAAAGATGGAACTTCAACAGCGCATGATCCATTGAAAAAACTGGATGAGCAGGCAAAATATCTATTCGTGCATCGGTTGTTTGGTGCATCAAATAATCATTTCCAACAAGCGATCACGCTTACGCAGTTTCATAATTATAAGTTGATCGGTGGCATGGAAAGCAGACCGGAATTGCAGTTGTCCGAAGCAGACGATGCTCTGGTAAAAGTTCAGACAGCATTGGAGTTCATGATCAAAATGTTTATGGTAATGAATTTTCAAAAGGTTTACCGGATCATCAAAGTGCGCGCATTTCTCCTTGAGTCAAGAGCAATGGAGTATGACCTTGAATATCTAGGAGTGACGTCTGGGCCATTTTATGATGTAGTTCAGGAAATAATAAGTCTCCGTAAAAGATGGTTCTTGTCGGAAAATAATTATCAGAAAATTGAAGGGCTGTTTGATCGGTTTTATCAGCACCTCTCAGATTTTCTTGAAGATATTTTACTGAAAAAAGTATTCTACACTCCTCACCTTGAAAGTGGACGATTTGTAAAGAATGTAAAATGGACATCGGCAGAAAAGCTTTCTATTTCAAAAAGTGGTATTCCGTTTCCTGCATTTCTTGCAAATATTTTTCATAGAAAATATTTCAATATGATGAATAAAGTTACCACTTTTTCAATCAAGTTGCCTCTCAACTCAGAACCGCCGCCTATTCTTGAACATAGATTTAATTTGTTGAAGGAAATGGCTTCATATAACAAAAAAAATATTCCTGAATTTATGGCTCCGGGATCTAGCCTTAATATAACTTAAATTTATGAAAATTCTTTGGCAAAGTAAAAGCTCAAAAGTGTTACAGGCCTTCTATGAAGGTACTGTCGCCGACGGCATCAATGGCGGAAATGCCTATGATGTTCAGTCAGCTTTAGCTCTTGCAAAAGAGTTTAAAGTTGTTATTGATCCTGTAACGATTCGGAAAAATGAATCTGTATTCTCATATTGGACGAGAATGCGGGACTACAATGCCAAAGCTGACCTGCTCATACTCGAACCTTACCCTGTAGTTTTCGGAAAGCGAAAGGAGTCGCAGTTGTCGATAGCAGTTGTTCATCATATCGATCATGTACTTGCAAAAAAAACACTTTATCATCGTTGGTATTTTTATAGTCTAATGCGAAAGCTGAAAAAGTGTAATGCCATTGTAACGGTTTCTGAACACTGGAAAAAATATTTTGAAGCACGAAAGTGCAAAAATGTTTCTGTTATCTATAATTCATTTGATCCTGAATTGTATGGCAAACCGGAAGAGGATGAAACTTCCTTCAGAACAAGAATTGGAATTCCTTTAGACAAAAAAATAATTTACATCGGTAATGCCATACGTGAAAAAGGTGTAGCAGAGGTTTATGAAGCTTTGAAGAATTCAGATTATCATCTAGTCATGACAGGTCCTCGCAACAGAGTTCCTGAATTAAGAGTACAGTATCTGAATCTGAAAAGAAAGGAGTATCTGCAATTACTTTCATTCTCCACCGTAGTAATTTGTTTTTCCCTGATGGAAGAAGGATGGAACAGGATCGCACATGAATCGTTGTTGTCGCACACTCCCGTAATAGGAAAAGAAAGTGGGGGTATGACGGAACTGCTGCTAAAATCCGGACAGATCATTGTCCGTGACAAAAGCGAGATCCGTGATGCTGTTGACAGAGCAATTTCTAAGAGAGCGCAATTAGCAGAAACTGGTTTCAACTACGTAAAACAATTTGATCTTTCATATTTTGAACAAGCATGGATGAAAACGATAAGATCAGTTATAAAAGAGAATTAAAATACAATTAGAATACAATGTGCGGAATAAACGGTATAGTTAGTTTTGATAGTGGAATAGACAATGGGAAAGAGCTCGTTGCTGCTATGAATACTGCTATTGCACACCGTGGTCCCGATGATCTCGGCTATTGGACCGATGCTGAACGCAAAATTCATTTTGGTCACCTTCGGTTAAGTATCATTGATCTTTCTCCTGCAGGTCATCAACCAATGATTGATGCGTCAGGAAATGTTATAGTTTTTAACGGAGAGATTTACAATTACAAAGAATTAAAAATTAAATATTTCAACGATCGTAAGTTTAAAGGCGATAGTGATACGGAAGTTCTGTTAGCACTTTATGAAAAGTTTGGTGAAAACTGCCTGAATTATCTGAATGGTATGTTTGCATTTGCAATCTGGGATGTCACGAAAAAGCAACTGTTTATTGCAAGAGACAGAGTCGGTAAGAAGCCGTTCTACTTTTCTATGCAGTCAGGAAAATTTGCTTTTTCTTCGGAGATAAAAGGGTTGCTGAAACTTCCATGGATCAGACGGAAGCTTGATGAAAATGCAATGTATCACTTCCTGACTTTCAATCTCCTTGCTCCACCGCAAACTATGTTTGAAGGTATCGATAAACTGGAGCCCGGCTGTAAACTCACGATTGATGCAAGAGGCACTATAGCCAAAAAAGAATATTGGGAAGCAAATTATTCTGCTGAAATAGAAAAACTCAGTGAAGAAGAGTCTCAACTCAAAGTGGAGTCTGCTCTTGAAAAAGCTGTTGCATTAAGAATGGTCTCAGATGTTCCTGTAGGAGCATTTTTAAGTGGCGGAGTTGATTCAAGTGCAGTAGTTGCATATATGTCGAAACTTACTTCAAAGCCTGTCAATACTTTTTCAATTGGATTTGAAGGACAGCAAGAATATGATGAAAGATTTTATGCAAACAAAGTTTCAAAACTATTCAACACCAATCACAGCGACATAGTAGTAACATCAGACGACATAGAAAGTTTCTTGCCGGAAGTAGTCAACATTTTTGATGAACCTATGGCTGATGCAACATGTATTCCTATCTATTTTCTTTCTCGGAAAGCTCGTCAGTCGGGTAGCATTGTTGTTCTTACCGGTGATGGCAGTGATGAATTATTTGCAGGCTACAGAAACTGGAAAAAGTTTATCCGGTTATTTCCATGGTATAATCAATATTCCAAACTTCCGGACTTTGTAAAGCAAGGAGTATTAAAAAGTGCCGGTGTTTTTGCGTCAGATAGTACATACGAAATGCTGTCACGGTCTGCACGAGGACAAGATATGTTCTGGGGTGGCGCAAAGAGTTTCAAAGAAAGTACGAAGACAAAATTTTTATCTGAAGAATATCTCGAACGCCTTGGAGTCAATGATTCTTATAGTGTGATCGAACGTTACAAAGAACGGTTCGAAATGATCAAAGGCTATTCGACAAGAAAGTTTGAGTATGCTGACTGGATGTGTTATCTAGGATTGAAATTTATGGTGCCGAATTATTATCTGTACAGGATGGATCATCTGGGTATGGCAAATTCTATTGAGATCCGTTCACCGTTTCTTGATTATGAATTTGTAAATACGGCATTATCGATTTCATCAAAATATAAATTGAATAATGAAGAGCCAAAATACATTTTAAAAAAGGCTCTTGAAAAAATTTTACCTGCAGAAATTCTCTACAGAAAAAAAATGGGTTTCTGTGTGCCACTGAAAGAATGGGCCGGCGATCTGATGATCGATTACATCGAAAAAAATCTACGTTCATTCTGTAACGATCATCCGCAGTTCAAATACGATGAACTGAATTCACTTCTCAAACAACTGAAAGCAGGAGATGAGTCAACAGTAAATCGATTGTGGACGCTGTATTTTTTAATCGCATGGTTTAAAAAATGGCTTGATTGACCTACCATGAAGATCCTGATCATCACTAATATTCCAAATCCGTACAGGATTCCGCTTTTCAATGAGTTAAATATTCAGTTGCGTGAAAAAGGAATGCAACTCAAGGTTATCTTTGCAGCAGAAACATACAGCCGTCGGAAATTCGTTATTGATCTTAACGATTGCAAGTTTGATTTTGCATTTCTGGGCTCCGGACAAATTTCATTTGGAAATTCGGAGAAGACAACCTTCCGTTATGGAAATCTTTCTGAAGTTTTGCAAAATGAAAATCCGGATCGGATCATTGTCAGTGGCTTCTCACTGGCCACAATGAAAGTCTGGTGGTATACACGATTTAAAAACGCAAAATTTCTTATTTGGAGCGGCTCTGTGACCACTAAAGGCAAAGGAGCTGGTTTCCTTCGTTCTTTGCAAAGGAAGTTTCTGGCGGCTTATTCCGCTGCATTTGTCGTATATGGAAAAAGGGCCGGTAAGTATCTCGAAAGCCTGGGAGCTCCGGCAGAAAAGATATTTAAAGCATTAAATACCGTGGATACCGCCTTTTTTAGCCAAAAAACAGCAGAGTTGAAAGGAAATGGATCTTTATCAGATAACAAACATCGACTTTCTTACGTAGGCTACCTCAGTAAAAGGAAGAATGTAAGCCAACTCCTGGTATGCATTCGAAAGTTAGCGGATGTCCGTCAGGATTTTACCCTTGACCTCATCGGCGATGGAGATAATAAAACCGATCTGCAACGGCAGGTCGTTGAATTAAAGTTGGAAGATTACGTTCGTTTTCCGGGCTTCAAGCAAAAAGAAGAACTGCCGGAATACTATGCGAAGACAGATGTGTTTCTCTTTCAAACGGGATTTGATATCTGGGGATTAGTGTTGAATGAAGCGATGGCAGCAGCATTGCCGTGTATTGCTTCACCAAATGCCGGCGCAGTTGACGATCTGATCGATGAAGGTCGTACAGGTTTCATTGTCGATTTCGATAATGTTGAACTCGTACTAGAAAAAATAAACTTCCTGCTCGATAACAAAGAACAGGCAAAAACAATTGGAAAGAATGCAGCACAATTTATTCTACACAATGCCGGAGTAATGCAAAGTGCACATGGATTTGTGGAGGCGATCAATTTTAGTAACAAATGAATACTGAATTAATAATTAACCCGTTGTTCGAAATTCAAAACGTTCGCCCTTCGACTTCGCTCAGGGACCGTGGGTTTTTGGCAGATATGTGTGAATTTTTTGCGAATAAAATTCCCTTAAAATTGAAGTTAAATTTTCTTCGCAAAAAATTCACACATTACCACTTATTAGACGGTCCCCGAGCGAAGTCGAGGGGCAATAATTTCGAACAACGGGTTAATCAATAATTAATAATGATGGGAAATAAGTAAAGTCTTGCTACTTACCACTCACCACTTACAATTTACCAAATAGAATGAGCTTCAAAGAGTGGAAAGCATATTGGAAAAAGATCAACTGGACCAGAAAATGGTTTGCGGTCTTTATTCTATTGCGGCCATTGGTTGATAATTTTTATAAGCTGAAAGAGATCTCAACTTTTCTTTCACCGATATATATCCTGGGTGTGTTAACGCCTTTGTTAGCTATTTGGGCTATGCTTTCTATGCGTGATAAAAAAGAAGGTACTGCCGGAGACGAACTTTTCCGTTTTTGGGGAATAATTATTTTTGTGAATTGCATCGTACTTCTTGTTTCATTTTACTCCCTTGACAGTCTTGGAAACTGTATTAAATATTTGACACCACCATTGGTTTTCTTTTATCTGAGAAAAGCGATCCGTGACAAAGAAGATCTGCATTTTATTCTTCAGACATTCTTGTACTCGTGTATCTTTCCTTTTGGAATGATGTTTTACGAAGTAATTTTCGGGGCCATCACTCCTGAATATGCATCTGCCGGTAGAGGTGGAGGCGCACGTATTCGAGGTGAATATGCAGATAGTATGAACTACGCATCATTCTTAGTAGGTTCTTTCTTGATTGTCGCTTATTTTTTCCTTGATGGCCTTCATTCGAAAGCAAAAAAGAAACATGTTAACCTGCCAAGACTGGTGATCTGGGTATTTGTCAGTTTTGTCGCAGCGATTTCACTCCGACACGTCTCTACATGGGCGGTCTTCCTGACATTGGTAATTTTACTTCTATACTTCAACTCTAAAAATCTGAAAGGAATGGTGGTGGTTGCATTTGTTTTGTCACTTACATTGCCATTCTTCGCAAGAACTATTTACGATAAACAAATCTATCCTTTAATTGCAAAAGAGTTCAATGTACTCAATGGTGATCAGGATGTGCAATATGCTTTCAACGGACGGGTATCCCGCTGGGAAAGGTATTTTGAGATCTGGGGAAGGATGCCTGCTATCTCGCATTATTTAGGTGTTTCATTCTCAGGTTTCCGGCAAGCACCGGTCATGGTAGGCGGAGGTATGCACAATGACTACATCAGGAATTTATTCTTAACCGGTATCATTGGTACTGCATGCTACGTCTTGTTTTTCTTTTTTGTATTCTGGAGAAGAACATTTCTAAGGCCTCCGGAAAAATTTCTAGTTATGGGTGCAATAGCGATTATTACACTCTATTCAATAAGCACCTTGCCAACAATTTACCCCGGGTTGTTTTGTGTAGCCTATCCTATCTATTGTTTTGCTTTGCTTCCGGTAAAACAAGCTTATGCAGCAAAGGTGCCAAAAATACGGTCACGGATTCAACGGCCAGAAACACTTGCTGTTGAATGAAAAAAAGAATTATGATACTCGGAAAAATTCCGCCACCATATATGGGACCATCAATTGCAACTCAGATCATTCTTGATTCTTCATTGAAGGATCGTTTTGAATTGTTGCACATCGATACTCGTGTAAATAAATCACTCAATACGATGGGGAAATTTTCAGTCGGGAAAATAATTAAGAGTTTTGAGATCTGGTTGAAAATGTTTGCAACCATCATAAGCAAACGACCGGCATTAGTGATCATTCCAATCTCACAGTCGACTGCAGGCTACTTGAAAGATCTTGTTTTTATTCTGATCGCAAAAATTACTTTTCGGAAAACGCTGATACATTTACGCGGAAGTAATTTCAGAAATTGGTTGAACTCAACTTCTGCATTGACACAAGCACTTGTCAGATCGACACTTCGCTTAAACAATGGTGTTATTGTTTTAGGAAATAATTTAAAGCATCTTTTCTCGGGAATATACTCTGAAAAAAATATTTATGTGTGTCCGAACGGCGGAAATTATATAATTCCGGTGTCACAAAGAACAGATTCAGAAGTAAGAATACTTTACCTGGCAAATCTGCAACCATCGAAAGGAATTGAAGATGTACTAAATGCATTCGTAAAACTGAAAGAAAAAATTTCAACAGGATATTCACTTGTCGTAGTTGGTTCCTGGCGTTCTAAAGATGTCGAAGAAAATTGCAAAAGAATAGTAAGTACACATTCTTTGCCTGTAACATTTCATCCGTCTGCAAATGGCGCTGATAAATTTCAACATCTGTCAAATGCCGACGTTTTTGTTTTTACACCCCGTGAACCGGAAGGTCATCCGTGGGTTATCGTTGAAGCGATGGCTGCCGGATTGCCAATAATTTCTACAGACAAAGGTGCTATCATTGAAAGTGTGAAAGACGGTATAAATGGTTATATTGTTCCATCTGCTGATCCTGATTCAATTGCTGACCGTTTGTTGCAATTGATAAATGATCCTGAACTTCGCAGCACAATGAGTGTAGAGTCAAAGAAAGCATACCAAAACGGATTTACCGAGGAAAGAATGGTAGGTAATCTGTCAACAATATTTGAAAAAGTAATCAACTGAAATTATGGAACAACTTGTACAAAGTCTGAAAGACGGAGCAATGCAGATTCTGCAGGTGCCATTTCCTGCTTTACAATCAGGTTGTATCCTTGTGCGTAATCATTATTCTGTGATCAGTGCCGGAACAGAAGGAAAATCTGTGAAAGATGCCCGATTAGGATATGTTGCAAAAGCAAGAGCAAGAAAAGAAGAGGTTGGCAAAGTTATGAAGTCGGTTCAGAATTTTGGCTTGTTGCCAACATACAAAATGGTAATGAACAAACTTGAAAGTCCTTCACCATTGGGATATTGTTGCGCGGGTGAAGTGATTGCTGTTGCAGGTGATGTTACAGATTTCCGCATCGGAGATCTGGTTGCATGCGGTGGAAATACTGCTGTGCATGCAGAAGTTGTTTCTGTTCCTGTCAATCTTTGTGTTAAGCTTCCTGCGGGAATTGATATTCGTCAGGCAGCATTTGCAACACTGGGAGCAATTGCAATGCAGGGTATACGTCAAGCCGATCTTCGTTTGGGTGAAAATGCAGTCGTGATCGGATTAGGTCTTATCGGTCAATTGACAATTCAAATGTTGAATGCTGCCGGTATCAGAACTATCGGAATTGATATTGATGACCGCATGGTTAAACTTGCTGCAATGAATAATTGTGAGTTGCCGCTAAACCGTCGTTCAGAGACATTGGAGCATGATGTCATGCAATTTACTTCAGGGCATGGAACGGATGCTGTGATCATCACCGCCGGAACAGATTCTACAGATCCTGTTGATCTTGCCGGTGCTCTTTGCAGAAAGAAGGGAAAAGTTGTAATAGTTGGTGCTGTGCCTACCGGATTCAAGCGGACAAATTATTTCAGGAAAGAACTTGAATTGAAAATGTCTGCATCGTATGGTCCCGGGCGCTATGACAGAGAGTATGAAGAAGAAGGCATCGATTATCCGTATGCTTATGTCAGGTGGACTGAAAACAGAAATATGGAAGCATTCATTGAATTGCTTCGTAAAGATAAATTGAATGTCACCGGACTGATCACGCATGAATTTTTATTCGGAAAAGCGGAAGATGCATATAAGATCATTGTGGAAAAAACTGAACCTTTTACAGGTATGGTTTTGAAATATGATCTTCAAAAACAAATTGCTTCTACAATAAAATTGTCGGATAAAAAATATTCTACATCGCAACCTGTTGTCGGATTTATCGGAGCCGGTTCTTTTGCACAAAATTATTTATTGCCTGCCATTAAAGAAAAAGCTCAATTAGCGATCGTAGCAACTGCACGTCCCAATAATGCCCGTTACATAGCAGATAAATATGGATTTGCTGCCTGCACAGGAAATGCACAGGAAGTTTTCGCAGATAAAGATGTGAATACGATCTTCATTGCAACCCGTCACGACACACATGCTGAATATGTTATGGATGCTTTGAAAAGCAACAAGAACATATTTGTTGAAAAACCATTATGTCTGAAAGTTGAGGATCTTGATACAATAAAATCACTTTATGAATCAAAGAATGTTCAGTTAATGCTTGGTTTTAACCGAAGGTTTTCTCCTTACACTGAACAGTTGAAATCGTTTGTTACAAAAACAACGAAAGCTGCAGGTTCGTCAGCAGTATCTATAAATTACAGGATCAATGCAGGAATAATTGCTGCTGATCATTGGGTTCATGATCCTGCAATTGGTGGTGGAAGAATTCTTGGTGAGGTTTGTCATTTTATAGATCTGTGTACTTTCATTTCGGAATCAAAAGTTACAGGTGTTACAGCAGTAGCAATGGATTCAAATGATAAGAAACAGGATACACTGACGATCACATTATTGATGGCAAATGGAAGTATAGCAAGCATAAATTATTTTTCGAATGGACAGAAAGATCTTGCTAAGGAAAAGATCGAAGTGTTTTCAGGTGGAGTAGTGGCCGTCATCGATGATTTCAAGTCGATCACTACCTATGGAAAAAGTGTTTCAGAGAAATCAGGGAAGCAAGATAAAGGTCATCAAAAGGAAGTTCAGCTTTTCCTTGACTCATTGCGCGAAGGAAAACAGTCGCCTATTGCTTTCGACGAAATTTATCATTCCATGTTAGTAACGTTTAAAGTCCTTGAGTCGATAGCGCGCAATGGAGAGTTAGTGAAAATTGCTTAATCTTTAGAATGAAAAATAAGGTCTTAATTTCCGATTCATTTGAAAATCTGCGTAAGTATGTAGTTAATGAAGAGTATAAAGGCTATGATCCTTACGATACGCTGTGTTCTCCATTGCCTTTTAAATCGTTCACATCATGGGGGCCGGTGATTGCTACGCAGTTGCAAAAACGCAACCCGTTCAATATCCGCAAGTTTTTAAAAATTGAGAAAGGAATTAATCCAAAAGCAATGGGTTTGTTTCTTGAAGCCTATGTTACTCTTGAGAAATCCGGAATTGGTGACTATTCATCTCAATGTGAATACTTTTTTAACTGGCTTTCTGAGAATCAATCGAAAGGTTACAAAGGAAATTCATGGGGTTATAATTTTCCATGGGCGACCACAGAAAAATACTTACCTGCTTACGCACCTACTGTAGTTGCTACAGCTTTTGTTGTTCGTGGACTGAATGCATACTATCATCTGACACATGATCTGAAAGCAAAGGAGCTAATTCTTGGTGCTGCAGAATTTGTAAGGAAAGAACTTGCGCAAACAAAATTTGATACAGGAGTTGCTATCAGTTATACACCATTATTTCCTGATTGCTGTTACAATGCCAGTTTACTTGGTGCTGAAATTCTTGCTTATGCAAATGCTCTTTCTCCAAATGCTGAAGATGAAGCGATCGTTAGTGAAGCAGTAAATTTTGTTGTGTCAAAGCAACATTCCGATGGACATTGGAAGTATAGTATGAACATGGAGACAGGCGAAGAAAGAAGTCAGATCGATTTTCATCAAGGTTATGTACTTGATTCTATTCTGATAATTTCCCGTTTGTTAAATATCAAGAATGAAAAATGGAATTCTGCCATGATCAATGGTGTGAAATATTATAAAGAGAAGCAATTTTTTCCTGATGGAAGAAGTCTTTGGCGGATCCCAAAAGAATATCCGGTAGAGATCCATAATCAAAGTCAAGGCATTCTTACTTTTCTGAATTTCGCTCACCTCGGAAATGAATATACTGACTTTTCAAGAACTATTGTCGACTGGACAATCGAAAACATGCAAGACGAAAGTGGTTATTTCTACTATAGAAAATTAAAATATTACACCAACAAGATCAGCTACATGCGTTGGAGCAATGCGTGGATGTTTCTTGCGTTGTGTAGGTGGATGCACTATAACTCCACCATTAAAAAAATTAATAATTAACCCGTTGTTCGAAATTCAAAACGTTCGCCCTTCGACTTCGCTCAGGG
>JAYUWA010000413.1:0-4471 GCA_043753795.1 Bacteroidota bacterium
AACCAGAAAATAAATATGAATCTTAAACCCGGAATCTATGATGGCATGGTGCTACGGATGAAGGGAAAAGGATCGCCGGGAAGAAATGGTGGTGAACCCGGTGATTTGCACATAACTTTTAATCTAGCGAAACATCCTGTTTTGGAAGTGAAAGGAAATGATTTGCATTTTGAAGAACCACTTGATCTCTTTACCGCCTTGCTTGGAGGAAAAATTGAAATAAAGATCTTCAGTAAGACAGTAAAAATTCCTGTTCCTGCAGGAACTGACAGTGGCAAGATCTTTCGTTTGAATGGACTTGGTATGCCTTTCTATAATAAACCTGATGTTCGGGGCGACGCTTATGTGAAAATGAAAGTTATAGTCCCGAAAAATCTGACTGAAGAAGAGCAGGCACTAATAACGAAATGGTCGCAAATTCATAATTCATAATCAATGTCTAAATTCAATGATATAATAAATTCGGAAGTTCCAACACTTGTTGATTTTTCTGCAACATGGTGTGGCCCGTGTAAGATGATGGAACCTATTCTTCAGAACTTGTCAAATAAAATTGGGAAAACTGCAAGAATATTAAAAGTTGATATCGATAAGAATCCTGCTGTTGCAAATTTTTATAATATTCAAAGTGTGCCAACATTGTTACTTTTTGTGAAAGGTGAAATTAAGTGGCGGCAATCCGGAGTTGTAAACGAACAACAACTTGCTGAAGTCATTTCTAAAGTATAAAATTTATTTTCGTAAAACTTACTTATGCTAAACTACCTATCACCGTATGATGCAATTCGTTTGATCAAAAACAATGAAAGAGTTTTTATCCATGGAGGTGCAGCAACACCTAATCTATTGATCGATGCCCTTGACTTGCGTGCAGGTGAACTTTCAAATATTGAACTGGTACATATTCATACCGAAGGTGCTTCGAAATATTCTAATCCTGAATTCAAGAACTCTTTTCACACCAACAGTTTTTTTATCGGCGCAAATCTCCGTGCATTTGTCAATTCTTCAAATGTGCAATATGTACCGGTTTTTCTTAGCGAAATTCCTGCATTGTTCCGTAAAGGAGTTATGCCAATTGATACTGCTCTGATTCAGGTTTCACCGCCGGATCAACATGGATATTGTTCGCTTGGTGTGTCTGTTGATATTGCAAAAGCAGCAACGGATGTTGCTAAAAAAATTATCGCTCTTGTCAATCCGCAGATGCCTCGGTCGCATGGCGACGGACAAATTCATATCAGTAAGTTTACTGCATCTGTTTATTCCGATCATAACCTTTTTGAATTAAAACAACCGGATTCAAGTGCAACTGAATTGTCGATCGGAAAGTACATTGCAGAGATCATTGATGACGGAGCAACTTTGCAAATGGGAATTGGTGGAATTCCAAATGCAGTTTTATCTTGTTTGCATAACCACAAAGATCTGGGAATACATACTGAAATGTTTTCTGATGGCATTTTGCCTTTAGTTCATAAAGGAATAATCAATGGCAGAATGAAAAAGAAGCACGTTGGGAAAATTGTCAGCGCATTTGCAATGGGAAGTCGAAAATTGTATGACTTCATTGATGATAATCCAATGGTTGCAATGCTTGATGTTTCTTATGTAAATGATACTTCAGTGATCCGCAAGAATGATAAAATGACAGCAATTAACAGTGCTGTTGAGATCGACCTTACCGGACAAGTTTGCTCTGATTCAGTGGGAAATAGAATTATCAGTGGTGTTGGCGGACAAATGGATTTTATCAGAGGTGCTTCACTGAGCGAAGGTGGTAAACCTATTATCGCAATTTCTTCTATTACTTCAAAAGGTGAATCAAAAATTGTCCCTATCCTTAAACCGGGAGCAGGTGTAGTTACTACCAGAGCACATGTTCATTTTGTTGCAACTGAATTCGGGGTTGTCGATCTCTATGGAATGAATTTGTCCAAAAGAGCAAAGGCACTCATTTCAATCGCCCACCCTTCGCATCGCGAAGAACTTTCAAGAAAAGCATTCGAATTCTACGGCAATTAGTGTTTTAATAATTTGCTATGATTCAATTCATAGATATTAAATGGAAATTAAGTTTAAGTTTGTAATATGAATGTCATTGAACCGAAATTCAGACCAGAGGCACCTAAGAATTCTATTTTTGATAAATTGCCAAAAGCAATGATCGAATTTTTGAATGAAACCGGCGCAATTTCCAGATTCGCAGGTAAATTTTTCAGGCAGGTTTTCAGATCTCCATTTGAAGGGAAAGAAGTATTAAGACAATCGTTTGAAATCGGGTATCGGTCTCTCTCTCTGGTTGCCATCACTTCTTTCATCATAGGACTTGTTCTTACTTTGCAGTCACGGCCGACTCTTGTTGAATTCGGTGCAGAAGCATGGCTTCCATCTATGGTGGGTATCAGTATTATCAGAGAAATCGGACCCGTGGTCATTGCATTGATATGTGCCGGAAAAATAGGTTCCAGTATCGGCGCTGAACTAGGGTCAATGAAAGTTACGGAACAAATTGATGCCATGGAAGTCGGTGGGACAAATCCGTTTAAATATATTGTCGTTACAAGAATACTCAGTGCAACACTTACAATTCCGATTCTGATAATTATAGGTGATGCTGTTGCTTTGTATGGTTCGTATCTTGCTGTTAATATTCGTGGGTCAGTTAGCATTGATTTTTTTTTCAAACAGGTATTCGACAGTCTTGAATTCAGCGATATAATTCCTGCATTCATAAAAACATTCTTCTTTGGTTTTGCAATCGGATTGATTGGATGCTACAAAGGATATAACTCCAATAAGGGAACAGAAGGAGTAGGGCGATCTGCGAATTCTTCTGTTGTTATCGGATCGTTACTGGTTTTTATTATTGATCTGGTAGCTGTTCAAATAACTGAGTTCTTCGGATTTTTATAATGGAAACAGAAACAGAAAAAGACATAGCAATTAAACGCCCGATGGAATATGGCGAACCTGTGATTGAGGTCTCCGGATTGTTTAAATCGTTCGGAAATAATCATGTGTTGATTGACTTCAACCTGACCATTAGCCGTGGAGAGAATGTTGTAGTTTTAGGGAAATCAGGCTGTGGCAAATCTGTATTGATAAAATGTATCATCGGATTATTACCATACGACGCAGGGTCAATTAAAGTGTTTGGCAAAGAGATCGCTTCATTAAGTCAAACTGAATTGGATATATTAAGAGCCAGAATTGGTTTTGTTTTTCAGAGTAGTGCATTGTATGATAGTATGACTGTGAGAGAAAATCTTGAATTTGCTTTACGGAGACATGGAAAGCATAAATCAAAAGCAGAGGCTAATGAACTGGTAAAAGAAACTCTGATTGATGTTGGCTTGTTGAATGCGATCGAACTGATGCCTTCTGAACTTTCAGGAGGTATGAGGAAAAGAATTGGTCTTGCTAGGTCGTTAATTCTCAAACCTGAAATTATGTTGTATGATGAACCTACAACAGGTCTGGACCCAATTACTTCAAGCGAGATCATTAACCTGATGTTGAATGTTCAAAAGAAGTATAATACATCCTCAATAATTATTTCGCATGATATGCATTGTGCAAAAATGACGGCAAACAGAATGCTGGTAATTGTAAATGGTGTCAATTATAAGCATGGTACATATCAGGAACTAAGTCAAATAAATGACCCGCAAACTCATCCATTTTTTGAACAACTATGAATAAGGAGATCTCTAGAAACATTCGGCTTGGCATTTTTGTAATTGCAGGAGCAGCGCTGCTTATTTTTGGATTGTATTCTATCGGAAAAAGCAAAAGTATGTTTGGAAAAACGTTTGTACTTACTTGCGAGTTTTCTGATGTCAATGGACTAGCTGTTGGAAATAATGTTCGGTATTCAGGAATTGAAGTAGGAACCGTTGAAAAAATAGCATTCTCAAATGACTCAACCATCAGAGTTGATATGATTATCGATGAAAATTTTAAAAAGTATATCCGTTCGAATTCTATTGCCTCTATTGGAACTGACGGCTTGATGGGTAATAAACTTGTCAGCATTGCTCCAGGAACTTCTGATGTGCCGCTGGTAGATAATTTAAGTGTCATCCGTTCAATAAAAATTGTGAATACTGAAGAGATGCTCAGAACACTTGATGCAACAAACAATAACATTTCAACAATTACCAAAAACCTTAAAGAGATCACAGAAAATGTAAATAGAAGTCGTGGAACTTTATACACAATATTAATGGATACTTTGCTTGCCGTTGATGTAGAGAAGACTTTACAGAATATTCAATTTGTTAGCCGGAATCTTGTCGAAACATCCGGGAAACTCTCTGAAATAACTCAGGAAGCAAGCTCAGGGAAAGGTGTATTTGGTGTTATGCTTAAAGATACTTTGCTTGCAAATGATCTTCGTACTGCAATTACTAATGTAAAGAGCGGCAGTGAAAAATTTTCACAGATCACAAACGAGATCGGAAGAGCA
>JAYUWA010000414.1:0-4461 GCA_043753795.1 Bacteroidota bacterium
GTTAAATTTTCTTCGCAAAAAATTCACACATTACCTCTTATAAGACGGTCCCCGAGCGAAGTCGAGGGGCAATAATTTCGAACAACGGGTTAGTTATTAAGTAAATATTATTCAACGGTTACCAAATAGTAGTTCTTCTTTCCTTTCTGCGCCAGTAAATATTTCCCTTTCATCAAATGTTCTGCATTCACATTTAATTCCGGGTCCTCAACTTTAGTTTTGTTGATTAGCACACCGCCTCCTTGAAGCATTTTTCGTGCTTCTCCTCTTGATGGAAAAATTTGAGTCTTGTCGGAGAAAAATTCAATTACGTTTATTCCGGAATTCAGTTCTTCTTTGGAGATTTTTACTTGAGGTACGCCTTCAAATACAGAAAGCAAGTCATTCTCCGATAAATTCAGTAAGGATTCTGCTGTTCCTTTTCCAAATAAAATTTCAGATGCTTCCACTGCAGCATTGTAATCACTTTCTGAATGAACTCTGATGGTAATTTCTTTTGCAAGTTCTTTTTGTAACAGACGCTGATGTGGAGCTTTTAAATGTTCGGCTTCGAGTGATTCAATCTCTTCACGACCTGTCAAAGAGAAAATACGAATGAAGGTACTGCAATCTTCGTCAGAAGTGTTCAACCAAAACTGATAGAATTTATATGGCGAAGTTCTTTTCGGGTCCAACCACACATTGCCACCTTCTGTTTTGCCGAATTTTGTTCCGTCTGCCTTTTTGATAAGCGGAGTTGTCAATGCAAATGCTTCGCCGCCATCTTTACGACGGATCAATTCAGTTCCGGTAACGATATTTCCCCATTGATCAGAACCACCCATCTGAATTTTTATTCCGTGATTCTTCCACAAGTAATAGAAGTCATATCCTTGAACTAATTGATATGAAAATTCAGTGAACGACATTCCTGTTTCCATTCTGTTCTTCACTGAATCTTTTCCCATCATATAATTAATGGAAATATGTTTGCCGACATCACGGATGAATTCTAGAAAAGAAAAATTCTTAAACCAATCATAATTGTTTACGATCTCGGCAGAGTTTTCGCCGCAATTAAAATTCAAAAACTTCTCGAGTTGTTTCTTCTGGCTGTTCAGATTATGTTGTAATGTTTCTTCGTTCAGTAAATTCCGTTCAGCCGATTTACCTGACGGATCACCAACCATTCCGGTTGCACCACCAACCAAAGCAATCGGTTTATGTCCAGCATTCTGAAAATGGAGTAACGTCATTATCTGAACCAGATTTCCAACCCCCAATGAATCAGCTGTCGGATCAAACCCAATATAGCCCGTAACCATTTCAGAATTAAGCAATTCCTCAGTTCCCGGCATCATATCGTGCAGCATTCCCCGCCAGCGTAATTCTTCAATAAAGTTCTTCATTTTCATTGGGCTAATGTAGAGTTCAAAGTTCAAAGTTCAAAGTTCAAAGTTGGCTTCGTAGTTGACTACGAAGCCAACTTTGAACTTTGAACCTTGAACTAATTAAGATAACTTCGCCCCATGATCCTAATCACCGGTGCCACCGGTCTTGTCGGTGCCCGAATACTTTTTGATCTTTCGAAAAATGAAAGAGTGCGGGCATTGAGAAGAACAATAAGTAAGCTTGATGTTTTCAATCGGATTTTTTCTGCTGATCCGGTCCGAATGAAAAATGTTGAATGGGTTCAAGGCGATGTGAACGATATTTTTTCACTTGAAGATGCTTTTGAGAATGTCGATGTGGTATATCATTCAGCAGCTTTAATTTCATTTCTACCGGCAGAAAAAAATCTGATGATGAAAGTGAATGTGGAAGGAACAGCCAATGTGGTTAACATGGCGCTCGATAAAAAAGTAAAACATTTCTGTCATATTAGTTCTGTTGCTGCACTAGGAAGAATTGCCGGAAGCGAAGTTGTGGATGAGAATACTGTCTGGAAGACTTCTTCTGAAAATTCGAATTATGCAATCAGTAAATATGGAGGTGAAAGAGAAGTATGGCGCGGAATAGAAGAAGGCTTGTCGGCTTTCATTATCAATCCGACTATTATCATTGGTCCGGGTGACTGGAATTCCGGAAGTTCGCAAATGTTTTCATCAGTCAATAAAGGATTAAAATTTTATGCAACCGGCAGCACAGGTTTTGTCGATTACCGCGATGTTTCCAAATGTGCAATTGAACTGATGAAAAAAGGTGTGAGCGGAAAACGATTTGTCATCAACAGTGAAAATCTTCCGTATCAGTTTGTATTCGATAAAATCGCTATAGGCTTGAATAAACCAAAAGCTACGATCAAAGTTACTCCATTACTCGCTGAACTTGGCTGGCGTGCCGAAGCATTACGCAGTTTCATCATGCGCGATAAATCCATGATCACCAAAGAAACAGCTCGAAACGGAAATAGGAATTGGAAATACCTCAATGAAAAAATTAAAAAGGAAATCGGAATTGAATTTATTCCTATTGAAGATTCAATAGAGCAAACTGCAAGCTATTTTAAAGATTAATTTAATTTATTTAAATTAAAATTTTTCATTTTTCAATATTTATCACAGCTGACCGATAAAAATTATTTTCATTTGAAAGTAATTTCCTGAATTTAAGCCGATACTTTCAATTTTTCTTTTTTTGTTTGGCCAAAAAAAGAAACAAAAAAAGGCCACCACGCGCACCAAATCATTTGAAATCCTTCGATTAATCACCACGTCATTGAATCAACTTTTCAAATGATTTCGCGCAGCGCGTGGACTCAACGCACAATAACCGTTCAGGCATTTAATAAACTAATTACATGTCAACAGGCGAGGGCCTATTTACTAATCCAACCACAAAAAGTGAATTTAAGACTATTCTAAATGATTTTTTGAGAACTATATTTTTTATCGGAAAGTAGTGATTAATTAACCTGTTGTTCGAAATTCAAAACGTTCGCCCTTCGACTTCGCTCAGGGACCGCCCATCGACTTCGCTCAGGGACCGTGGGTTTTGGGAAGATATGTGTGAATTTTTTGCGGAGAAAATTCCCTTAAAATTAAAGTTAAATTTTCTTCGCAAAAAATTCACACATTACCACTTATAAGACGGTCCCCGAGAGAAGTCGAGGGGCAATAATTTCGAACAACGGGTTAATTATTAATTATTTCCCAGCTTCACTCTCCCCCTGCATCCTGCTCAACTGCGTAATCACCGAATCATAAACTTCTTCCAGTAAAACCGGATTTTTAGTATAGAATTTCATGCTCTTTAAAAACTTTTCACGCTCGATGTTGTGTTGTTTTAGAATATAATTAACATACTCTTTCGTGTTATAAAGTGTAGAATCAGATAAGACGGCATTACTCGATGCAGCCTGTGCTAAATGAATTTCAGATAAAATTTCCTGGAGTTCCCGCATCGGGATTACATCTTCAGGAATAGCTGGTTTATTCTTGCTGCACGCAAAAAGTGAAATGATCAACAAGAAAAGGGGGAAGATTTTTTTCATTAGTTTAAACCTGTAAACGCTAATCTTTGACCTTTATTTGATTCGTCGAATTCATTGTTGTTGTAAACCAGATTTCCATTGACAAACGTTTTTTCAATTGTTGAACGGAAAGTATAGTCTTCAAACGGACTCCATTTGCATTTATATAAAATGTTCGATGGTGTAACTTTGTATTCTTTATTTGGATTGATCAGAACAAGATCTGCATAACATCCTTCACGAATATACCCGCGATCCGGAATGCCGAAGCATTCTGAAAGAGCATGTGATGTTTTTTCGGCGATCTTTATAATTGAGATCTTCTTATCATGGTAATGTTCCATCAATGACAGTAATGCATGCTGAACCAATGGTCCACCTGATGGCGCTTTGAAGTAGGTCTGTGATTTTTCTTCCAAAGAATGAGGAGCGTGATCAGTGGCGATGACATCGATCTTATTTTCAAGTACGCCTCTTAATATTGCGATCTTATCTGCCTCCGTTTTAACTGCAGGATTCCATTTTATTTTTGTGCCTAAACGATCGTAATCGCTTTCATCAAAAAACAAGTGGTGCACACATGCTTCTGCAGTTATTCTTTTTTTACCGAGCGGAATTGTATTGTCAAATAATTCCAGTTCTTTCTCTGTGCTGATATGTAAGACATGCAGACGACTACCTTTCGATTTTGCAAGAGCTACAGCATAAGAGGAGGAAAGGTAACACGCTTCAACGCTTCTGATTTGCGGATGCATCCACATAGGAACATTTTCTCCATACTGATTGCGCGCTTTTCCCATGTTGTTCAGGATAGTCTTCTCATCTTCACAGTGAGTAGCAATCAACATGTCTGAGTTTCCGAAAATTCTTTCTAATGTCGATGGTGCATCTACAAGCATATTTCCCGTAGATGATCCCATGAAAATTTTTATGCCGCAAACTGTCTTCGGATTTGTGCGCATGACTTCATCGTAATTGTCATTGGAAACACCCATGAAGAATGAATAATT
>JAYUWA010000415.1:0-4437 GCA_043753795.1 Bacteroidota bacterium
AATCCAAGCTGAACAGTATAAGCAAATAGGAGAAAGATCCAATAAATTTTTATTTCCTTTTCCAGTTTCGAATGCACGAGACTTCCATAATAAAAAATAGGTAGGACCGGTAACATAGTCACAATCTCAAATAGCAGTCGATATTGCTTCATAAAATAAAAACCTTGGATGCTGCGCCACCCAAGGTATTAAAATTATAAAATGTAAACAAAGCGGGTTAAGAATTTAAAATATTGGGTTCACTACAATTATCCGGACATCCGAAACTATTGTCCATGCAATCAAAATTGGGTCCTATTTGATCATTTCCACTCTCATTAACACCGACTATTACCAGACAAGGCAATTTATCAGCATTCAATGCAAAATATGCTCTTATTCCCTTACATCCGGGTTGATCCAATAATTTTTGAATTGAATCTCTACTATAACAATTTGCAATTATGGAACCAGCCGGCACAGTACTACGATATTCACTTGTCATCACTGCACCTTCTTCAAAGGTGATTTCATTGTCTTCACTTCCTGTCAATACCATAAATTGTTTTTAATTTTCATTCAAAGTAAGGGAAGGTAAAATTAACCTGCAAGCATCTTTGCTGAGTGTAACATGCCGCGTTACACGGACATTTGGAATTTGAATCAAAAAGTTGATTTCATGGTGAAAAATACCGTAGAACTACTGCTAAAATACCGTAGTCTTCCCGGTCGAAAAATTGCCAATTTTGCAGAAAAGTATTTGTGGAAAATCGAAATTCGAGATTCACTTCCCCCCAACCAACTTCCTGATCTCATTCAACTTCGTAAGTGCTTGCATTGGAGTTAGGTTATCAATATCGATGTTGACGATCTCTTCACGGATCTGTTCAAGAACAGGATCATCCAATTTAAAGAAGCTGAGTTGCAGATCAGAAGGTGAAGAAAGTTTTTTAGTGGAACCCGGTTCGGAACGGGAAGCTTCAAGATGCTTCAGCATTTCTTGTGCTCTTTGAACGACTTTAGAAGGTATACCGGCCATCTTTGCAACATGAATTCCAAAAGAATGTTCACTGCCACCTTGCACAAGTTTTCTTAAAAAGACAACGGTATGAGCAAGTTCTTTTACCGTAACATGGAAGTTGCGGATGCGTGGCATTGTAGCAGCCATTTCATTGAGTTCATGGTAATGAGTTGCGAATAATGTCTTTGGCTTTGCAAGAGAATTCTCATGCAAATACTCTGCAATAGCCCATGCAATGCTGATCCCATCGTAAGTAGATGTTCCTCTTCCGATCTCATCAAGCAAGATCAAACTCCGATCAGAAATATTATGAAGGATACTCGCAGTCTCATTCATCTCAACCATAAAAGTTGATTCACCGCTGGAAATATTATCACTTGCTCCTACTCTTGTAAAGATCTTATCTACAATTCCTATTTCAGCAGAAGACGCAGGAACAAAACTTCCTGTTTGTGCAAGCAGGGTGATCAATGCCGTCTGCCGAAGAATAGCAGACTTTCCCGACATGTTTGGTCCGGTGATCATCAGGATCTGCTGCGAATCCGGATCAAGATAAATATCGTTGGCAATAAATTTTTCTCCTTGCGGCAATTGTTTTTCGATCACAGGATGTCGTCCGTTACGGATATCAATAATTTTTCCTTCACTGATCTGTGGACGTACGTAATTATTTTTCTGTGCTGCATCTGCAAACGACTGCAGACAATCAACCTTTGCGATAAGCGCTGCATTTAATTGGATCGGTTGAATGTATTCAAGGATAGCCTGCACCAATTCATTAAAGAGTCTTGTTTCAATTGACAGAATTTTTTCCTCCGCGCCTAAAATTTTTTCTTCGTAAATTTTCAGTTCTTCAGTAATATATCGCTCAGCATTTGTCAGCGTTTGCTTTCTTGTCCATTCAGCAGGAACCTTGTCTTTGTGTGTATGGGTAACTTCAAGAAAATATCCAAACACATTATTGAATCCAACTTTCAAAGAAGATATTCCCGTTTTCTCTGACTCGCGCTGCTGAACTTTTAAAAGATAATCTTTACCGTTAAGTGAAATATTTCTCAACTCATCTAGTTCATTAGATACACCATCATTGATGACGCCACCTTTATTTACTAAAACAGGCGCATCCGAATGCAATTCTTTTGCAATTCGTTCTTTGATCAATTGACAAGAATTTAGCTGGTCAGCGATCATACGGATGGCTGTGTTATCAGAATTCATACATGTATCGCGAATTGAATTCACCATTTCCAGTGAACGTCGCAATTGTTGTACTTCACGTGGCGAGATCCTACCCAGTGCCACTTTTGAGATCAATCGCTCGAGGTCTCCAACTTGTTTCAGATGATTTGAAATGATGGTAGAAAATTCCGGATGAGCCAAAAAGTAACTGACTGCATGTTGCCGTTCTTCAATGACCGATTTATCTTTCAGCGGAAGCAATAGCCATCTTTTCAGCAAGCGGCTTCCCATTGGAGTCAGTGTATGATCGATCACATCGATCAATGCTACAGCATTCTCATTGCTACTATCGATGAGCTCCAGATTCCTGATCGTAAATTTATCGAGCCATACGTACAAGTCTTCCTCTATTCTGGAAATTCCACTGATATGTTTTAATTGTTCCTGTCGAGTATCGGAAACATAATACAAGGCTGCACCTGCGGCAATAATGGCTGAAGGCATTTCATGGATTCCAAATCCTTTGAGAGAAATGGTGCCAAAATGTTTTAGCAATAATTCATTTGCATAATCTTCCTGAAAGATCCATTCATCGAGACTGAAATTATAGAATCGTGATCCATAAGTTTCGTTGAATTCTTTTTTAAAAGACTTGGAATAGATGATCTCATTCGGGTTAAAATTCTGAAGCAACTTTTCAATGTATGCACCATTTCCCTGTGCGACAAGAAATTCACCGGTACTTATATCTACGAAGGCAATTCCGGTATATTTTCCATCAAAGTGCAAAGCAGCGAGGAAATTATTTTTTTTATGGTCAAGAATTTTGTCGTTGTAAGAAACTCCCGGACTTACAAGTTCAGTCACGCCACGTTTAACGATCTTCTTCGTTAGTTTCGGATCTTCCAATTGATCACAGATAGCAACCCTTAAACCGGCGCGTACTAAACGTGGCAGATAAGTATCGAGTGAATGATGCGGAAATCCTGCAAGTTCCACATAGGTAGCGCTTCCATTGGCTCTTTTGGTAAGCACGATACCTAAAATGCCGGAAGCCTTTACAGCATCTTCGCCGAAGGTTTCATAGAAATCTCCGACACGGAATAAAAGCAACGCTTCAGGATATTTCGCTTTGATGCTGAAATATTGTTTCATGAGAGGAGTTTCAACAACTCCGGATTTTGTTTCTTCCTTCAACAAGTTTTCGCTTATTTGCACTAATTATTCTTTCCATGCGCAAGATACAAAATGATGAGTTGGGTAGACTCACTGTTGATGATTTTAAGTCATCAGAAAAACGCCCACTCGTCCTGATTTTAGATGATGTAAGAAGTCTCAATAACATTGGTTCAGCCTTCCGGACGGCAGATGCATTTCGTTGCCAATCAATCTATTTGTGTGGCATTACGGCAACTCCCCCACACCGTGAAATTCATAAAACTGCATTAGGTGCTGAAGATTCTGTAGAATGGAAATATGAAAAAGAGGTTACCGTAGCTATTGAATCTCTGAAAAAGGACGGCTACACGATCATCGCAATTGAGCAGGCTGAAGGTGGAATTATGCTGAATGATTTCGATCAGGATTCAACTAAAAAATATGCATTTATTTTCGGACATGAAATCAATGGTGTCAGCGATGCTGCACTTGCACTCTGTGATTATGCCATCGAAATTCCACAAAGCGGAACCAAGCATTCGATAAATATTTCGGTTTGCGTGGGGATTGTGGTTTGGGAATTTTGCCGGAAGTAGTGAGTGGTAAGTAGTAAATAGCACTGTATGCATATAGCACGTGCAGTACTTCAATCAAGATATCATCACAATGGTGAATAGAGGTAAACAAGATCTAACGTAGTGAGCAGTGCTACTCACTACTCACTACTTACCAATTATTTTCTGCTATCAATCGAAAAATCCACACGTCTATTGATATACGGCTTAGTTGTAAGTGGGATTCTGTTTCCCATCGTTTCTGTTGTCAATCTATCCGCATCTATTTTATAATTTTTAACAAGGTATTTCTTTACCGCTTCGGCGCGACGCATACCAAGTTTCTCATTATAAACGATACTTCCTATCTTATCACAATTTCCTGAGATAATAAATTTCAGATCAGGATTATTTTTCATTACCAGCGAGATCTCTGCAAGGCTTTCTTCAAAGACTTTGTTGATATCATCGCTATCCCATGCAAAGAAGATTGAAGGCAAATAGCCATCAACATTTCTGAATGGAGCTTCACTTCCATCAGCAAGA
>JAYUWA010000416.1:0-4432 GCA_043753795.1 Bacteroidota bacterium
CAACCCACGTAAGTCAGGCCCGTTAGGGCCATACTTTTGGTAATACCAAACTACACCAGAAAGTCCCCTTTAGGGGCGCACTCTTTAAACACAATGCATGTGTCCATTAATTCAACTGCATAAAAGTTCCAGCACCAAAAAGAACATCATAAGAAAATCTCCTTCATTGAAGAGTACCAGAAGTTTATTCAACTCTTTGAGGTTGATTTTGATGAACGATATATTTTTAAACAACCGATTTCAATTTTGATGTAAAAATATTTAGAAGGTGAGTACAGTATGCTTTCGTTGTCTGAAAAAGCGGTGTGTTTAAAGAGTGCGCCCCTATAGGGGCTAAGCGCTCTTGTATGGTCCAAAAGTTACCAAGATTATGGCCCTAACGGGCCTAATCATCTATAAATTAAAAGCGAATACATCATTCGCTTTTACCGAATGACATTAAGCTTTTGCTGAAGGTAATAGAGGCTAATTTGCAAAAAAATCTTTTATAAATAATCTCACGCCAACAAATCGAAATACTATTCATTTGTTTTTTCTCTTAAGTTGACGCCTAATTTAAAATTCAATCATCTTTTCTTCTTCTATAGAATTTAAACCGGGCAAAAAAAAGAGGCCACTCTTCCGAGCGGCCTCTTAAATTTATTCTTAGAGTAGAATTACTTTGTAAGTACTACTGATTTGTTTACTGTAGTTGAAGCTGATTGAAGTTTCACTGAGTAAATTCCGGCAGGTTGGCTGGAAAGATCGATAGTTTCATTGCTAAGTGATTCGAAATTCTCAACAAGAACAACAGAACCTAAAGAGTTGATCACAGAAACTGTGAAGTTCTTATCGTTTGCATTCTTGTTTTGGATGTTTACTTTACCGTTTGTTGGGTTAGGATAAACACTGATCAAAGAAGAAGCGATGTTTTCAGTAACTGCATCATCCCAATCAATGTTGATATTATCAAGACGGATTGAACTCGTTCCTGTACCTTGAGAACTATAGAAATGGAATCCCATAAAGTAAGTTCCTGCAGGCAACATTATAGGAGCAACTGCTTGTTGGTAAGTAGTATCACCAGGAACCGGATTCTGACTGATCAATTCTGTCATACTTGCAGAAGAATTATCAGCTCCCATGTAAACTTCAAGGCTACAAGGGTTAGCCAGTTCAAAGTTCTTGTAGTAGTAAGTAAGAGTATAAACTCCTGATCCAGTTACGTCCATACATTCAGTAAAGATCCAGTTATCATCATCAACTGCACTTCCCGGCTTACGTAAACAAGCAGATCCTGCATATACATAATCCGCACTGATGTCAAAAGTTACACCATCACCATCAACATCTTCAATAGTGTAACCAAGGAAATCTTCAGACGCCTCGAAACCCATTGTATACCCAGATATTAAGTCAATCTGGTAAGAAATAGTTGCGCTTCCCATAAGATCATTTGTCGTATCACCATCAGAAGCAACCATTGTATAAGCATCAACAGTATAGACGCCAGGAGCAGAGAAATCAGCTGTTTGTGTAAATGTATATGAAGCTGAATCGAAAGGAGCAATAGTACCTGAGAATGTTTCAGATACCGGTGCGCCGCCATTTACTGAATAATAAACAGGGAACCCTGATATAGGATCAGTACCGTAATTTTTAATAGTTACAGCTATTGGGGAAGTAGCACTTAGAAGACAGCTATTGAATTCAAGTGAAACATCCGCTATACCACCATCAAATTGAGAAGGAACATAAAGTGAAATATCATCAACAAACCAGAAGAAATCCCAATCACCTACATATTCAAAACGAATATACACAGTTGCTTGATTTGCTGCAACAGCAGAGATATCCTCATCTACAATCAAAGGATTGTCCGTACCAAAACCTTGTGCAATACCAGCTTCTGCATGGTGAATTTCTGTCCATGTAACACTGTCATTACTTACAGAAATTACTGCAGTACTAGCAACGTATTGCATGAAGAATTCATTGCATCTGAATCTAACTGTTGTTTGACCAGTACAATTGATAGCAGCCGTTGTAAGAATTCCGTTTTCTCCTCCTACTGATGCACCTGCTGAATCACTATCAAATTTGATATAACCATTAGATGCAGTTGTCCCTATTGTACTAAGAGAATCAAAGCCAACATAATCGACTTGGTTGAAAGCACCTGTAGTTGTATAACTCCAGGTAACACCAGTTGATGCTGCATCCACATTTGACCAATTTGCCGGCATTCCACTCGCAAAATCTTCTGAATAAAATGCAGCATTAATTTGATTTGTCTGAGGCGCGACTCTCATAGACTGATTCACTTGACTCATTGGTTGCTTTACTTGCTTACCTGAGCGATTGTTGATGTTTTCAGATTGATCACCACCTCTTGCAAAAGACATTAGGGAAGCAACCATCAAAAACACCGATAAAGTAGTTTTTTTCATTTTGATTAATTTAGGTTAGATTGATAATATTTATGTATCGTTAGAACGAAACAAATATACCGTTTTTAATTTCGAAAGAAGATATATGACAAGAATCTTAACAAAAAACATCAATCTTTTTACTACATTTTTAAACCAGAATCGTAAATGCTGATATTTCAGTGAAATACATTTTAATGTAGTAAATCAAAGATATGATACCGAAATACCCCGAGTTCATCAATTCAGACGAACCAAAAAAAATGGCGCATATTTAAAAAACGTTAACTTTGTCAGTAGTAACTCTAACCTAAGGAAAATGAAGAAATTATATGCGATCATATTGCTGGCAGTCCTTTTTAATGCATCTGCATCCGGACAATTAGAAATCCGGAAAAATCAGGGTAAAAATCAGGGCGATTTTTTACAATCAGAACAGAATTCAAAGCGCCAGATTACAAGACCGTCTTCTTTGAATGCAATTTTATGGTCTGACGACTTTTCTTCATCGGCAAATTGGGTACTTTCTCATGAAGCGGGAACAGACGGAGATTGGGTTATCGGACTCACAGGTCCTGCAGGTGCGGCAGCAATCGGTATTATTCAATCTGCGACAGCCGGAAATGGCTTTGCAAAATTCGACTCAGATTCTATCTGTTCAGGAAATCAAATTGGTAATCTGACAAATGCTAATCCCATTGATCTGAGTGGAAACCCGAGTGTCAAACTTGAATTCTCCCAGTACTATGCACGCTACTACGATTCAACTTATGTGTATATAAGTACTGATAGTATCAACTGGACTCGCTTTGAAGTGAACGGTAACTTGTTGATCAATGAATACAATGGCAACAATCCCGCATTGAATCCGGACATCGTAAGTATCGATATATCTTCTGTTGCAGGAAACCAATCTACTGTATGGATCAGATTTCAGTTTTATAGTCCAAGCACGATCAACATACTTGCCGGTTGCGGTTATTCATGGATGATCGACGATGTAAATATTTCTGAGATCTCTGCAATTGATGGTGCTGCGCAACCACTTGCTTTCGGTGGAGAATACTCGGTGATTTCGTTATTGAATACAACAGCATTTAATCTTAGTGGCCGTGTTATCAATAAAGGCAGCAGTGCAATCACCTCCGGAACACTGACGTTCAATGTTTACAATTCAAGCGGACAAGTTTATACAGATGTTGCAACTATTTCGTCTACAATAAATGCCGGCGATACATCAGCTATTCTGACGAGTGCCGGAGCATATGCACCAACAGATACAGGATTTTATATTATTGAGCAGATTGTAAATATTGCAGGCGATGGTTTTACTTCCAATGATACAGCGGCAGCGTTTGTGATCGTTGATGATTCAATTAATGCGCGTGATTATACTGCTATCAATCCTGCAAGTTATATTGTTGGTGGTTCAGGATTTAACGGAAACATAGGTGTACTCGGACAAGTTTACCATATCTATCAATCATCGCAAGTTACATCAGGAACATTTTTTCTGGAAAGTCCGGTAGTTGGCGATAGTGTATCACTTTCACTATTTCCATTCATCGGTGGATTACCTGACTCAACAAGCGTTCAAAGCTCTGTTGCTTATGAGATAACTGCAAACGATACCGTAGGTGGAACCGGATTAATGTTAACATTGCCATTCGTACCTCCGATCAGTGTTTCAAGTGGAGATTATTTTCTAGGCGTTAATCAAATTGACACAAATTTTTTATCGTTAGGCGTTGCAACTAACATTTTCACTCCCGGAAAAGTATTCTTTAATGGAAGTAGTGGCTGGATCGATGTAGGAAATATTGTGCAGGTAGTTTTTATACTTCGACTAAATAATCCGTCTTCAACACTTGTCGGAGTATCTCGTATTAATAAAGAAAAATATTTTGCACTTTATCCAAATCCGACAACCGGTGCTTTAAGAATATCAAATTCAGGAAAAGACGGGAAGGTAATTGTGAATGTGATCAATACTCTTGGTGCGGTGATCAAATCAGTTTCATATC
>JAYUWA010000417.1:0-4428 GCA_043753795.1 Bacteroidota bacterium
GGAATAATTTCTTAAATCACAACATTTACCATGACAAGAATTGAAAGCGACGTAACTCCAGTGACTAAATCACCGGAAGAAATATATAATTTTCTGAGCAACTTCAATAATTTTGAAAAGCTAATGCCTGAACAGGTTACTAACTGGCAATCTTCAGAAGAAGAATGTAGTTTCACAATTGCAGGCATGGCAAGTTTAGGAATGAAGATCACTGATAAAACCCCCTTCTCACTTATTAAAGTTGCAAGAAACGGAAAAGCTCCGTTTGACTTTGGACTTGATTGTATAATAAAAGAATCTGCTCCCGGACAAAGCACTGTGCAACTAGCGTTCGATGCCGATCTAAATCCAATGATGAAAATGATGGCAGTAAAACCTTTGACTAACTTTTTGAATTTGTTGGTTGGGAAGTTGGCTATAATTTAGTAAGTAGTGATTAGTAAACCCGTTGTTCGAAATTCACCCTTCGACTTCGCTCAGGGACCGCTTCGACTTTGCTCAGGGACCGTGGCTTTTGGGCAGATATGTGTGAATTTTTTGCGAAGAAAATCCCCTTAAAATTAAAGTTAAATTTTCTTCGCAAAAAAATCACACATTACCTCTTATAAGACGGTCCCCGAGCGAAGTCGAGGGGCAATAATTTCGAACAACGGGTTAGTAAGTGGAAAATAGCACTACATTCATTAATTCATGTATATACATTGAAGTACCATGTGATGCTACTCACCACTTTCTACTTAATATTCACTTAAGAAAGCCCAAGATACTTCAACTCCTTCAAATCAAACAACCGGATTTCCCCCTCTTCATCTTCGACTTTTAATAATCCTTGATTGTCGACGCCTTTAATGCAACCTGGAAATTTCCCTTTCTTATCTTCGTAGAATGCCCACTCCTCACAACGGAACAGTGCTTTTTTATAGTCTTCATCTAAAGTCTGCTTTTCGCCTCTTCTTAACTGGAGATACCGATTTTCTATACTATTTGCCAAGCCATGCATGATGTCCTGTAGATTGTGATTTCCGGGAACTATTTGTCCAAGAGAAACCGGATTTGGCAAATGGGCTGGAAATTCCAACTGGTTTACATTCAATCCCAACCCTAAAATGCTATTTGTCACAACGGATGTGGTTATTGTATTTTCGACGAGAATTCCACCAAGTTTTTTAGATTTCCAGTAAATATCATTGGGCCATTTGATTTTGATATCATTCCCAATTAAGATTCTCATATAATCATAAACACCTAAGGCATAGGTCTTATTGAGCAAAAACAAATTTCTGGGAACTACAAATGTTGGGTAAAATGCAAAGCTAACAAGCAGATTCTTACTATCTTCGCTACTCCAACGTGCGCCCATCTGCCCCCTGCCGGAAATCTGAGAAAATGCACGCACAACGCTTCCTTCAGGAACCAATTGTGTTTTCAATAGTTCTGAAAGGTAAGAATTAGTCGATTCCACAGTTTCGATCTCTATAATATTCCGACCTGTGAATAAGGTTGTTAACTCTTTATTCATGAATTTAATAGTAAACTATATCAGTGGTGTATCTTTAAAGGACTGCAATATTTTCCCTATTTTTGCGTCACTAATATCAATAATAACCTATCTCCCTCTTGATGATTAAAAAGACGAAGTCTCCTACCCGAAAAGTAGTAAAAAAACCAATTCGAAAGATCAATGAAGCCGAAAATCTGCGAGACCTGATTATCGATGGGATGCAGGAAAAGAAAGCAAAGGAGATAGTATCACTAGATTTGAGGAATTTGAAAAATTCTGTTGCCGATTTCTTTATCGTCTGCCATGCAGATTCAAAAACCCATACCGATGCTATTGCCCGATCTGTTGAAGATTACGTCAATAAAAAAATCGGCGAAGATCCTTTTCACAAAGAAGGAATGTCGACTTCCGAATGGATCCTTCTCGATTACCTGAGCGTAGTTGTACATATTTTCCAAAAAGAAAAACGCGACTATTATGGCATCGAACGATTATGGGCCGATGCGGAAATAAAACAAATCGCAAGCAACAATTAAAATATTAATCTGTTAAACAATGACTAATTGTCGGGAATCCCGCAAAGGGCACTCTTCTTGACTATCTAATGCCAATCTTTTTACTATAATGAGCGAACAACGAAATAGTGACAACAAACCAAATTCTACGAAAGGTAACACGGGGAAAAAATTTCCGGGTGGACCACGATTTAACTTTAATTTCTATTGGATCTATGGAATTATCATTGTAGTTCTGATCATCACACAGCTTTCTCACTGGGGAACTGTAGAAAAGCAAACTAGCCGCGAAGAATTCTTGAAGACTATGCTTGCGCAGCAGGATGTGAAAAAAATTGAGATCGTCGATAAGATCGCACACATTACAATCAAAAAAGATTCTTTACTGGCGAAAGAGAAATACACAGATCTCCGCTACAAAAGTTTCCCTAAAGTTGTCAATGATGGTCCACACTTTCGTGTAAATATCGGTCCGACCGATATCTTCGTGAAAGAAGTTGAAGAAATTCAAAAAAGTTTTCCGGAAACAGAAAGGGTAGGAATTGAATACAATCAGGAAACCGGTGGATACCTTGAGTTTTTATTGAATTGGATCATTCCGGGCGTATTCCTGATTCTCATCTGGATGTTCCTGATGCGAAGAATGGGTGGCGGCGGTGGCGGCAGCCAGATCTTCAATATTGGAAAATCAAAAGCACAACTTTTTGATAAAGATCTTCAGGTGAAAGTTACTTTCAACGATGTTGCAGGATTAGAAGAAGCGAAACTGGAAGTAATGGAGATCGTAGATTTCCTTAAGAACCCGAAAAAATACACAACACTGGGCGGAAAAATTCCACGCGGTGCATTACTTGTTGGTCCTCCGGGAACAGGTAAAACTCTTTTGGCAAAAGCAATGGCCGGCGAAGCACAAGTACCTTTCTTCTCTCTTTCAGGTTCCGATTTCGTGGAAATGTTTGTAGGTGTTGGAGCGTCTCGTGTACGTGATCTGTTCCGTCAAGCGAAAGAAAAAGCTCCGTGTATCATTTTCATTGATGAGATCGATGCAATCGGTCGCGCACGTGGTAAATCACCTTCTTTTTCTTCGAATGATGAAAGAGAAAGTACATTGAATCAGTTGTTGACAGAGATGGATGGCTTTGGAAGTAATTCCGGAGTAATCATCGTTGCTGCAACGAATCGTGCGGACATTCTTGATCGTGCATTGCTACGTCCGGGACGTTTCGACAGACAGATCTATGTTGAACTGCCGGATTTGAATGGACGAAGAGAGATCTTCAACGTTCACTTGAAACCGTTAAAGATAAATGCTGCACTTGATATTGAATTCTTAGCGCGTCAGACTCCCGGATTCTCAGGTGCTGATATTGCAAACGTATGTAACGAAGCGGCACTTATCGCTGCCCGTAAAAATAAAACATCTATTGAGAAGCAGGATTTCTTAGATGCTGTCGACAGAATTATCGGTGGACTGGAAAAGAAAAACAAGATCGTTTCTCTTCACGAGAAAAAAGTAATTGCTTATCATGAATCAGGGCATGCTGCCGTATCATGGTTATTGGAATATGCACATCCGCTTATTAAAGTTACGATCGTGCCGCGAGGAAATTCTCTTGGTGCTGCATGGTACCTTCCTGAAGAAAGACAGATCACAACTACTGAGCAGATCATGGACGAGATCTGTGCTGCTTTAGGTGGAAGAGCTGCGGAGGAAATTATTTTCGGAAAAATTTCTACAGGCGCATTGAGTGATCTTGAAAAAATCACGAAGCAAGCCTATGCAATGGTTACCATTTATGGATTGAATGATAAGATCGGAAATGTAAGTTTCTACGATTCATCAGGACAACAAGAATATACTTTCGGAAAACCATATAGCGAGAAAACTGCAGAGTTGATCGACAATGAAGTAAAGAAATTAATCGAAGGTGCATATGATCGTACGAAGAAACTACTTTCTGAAAACGTAGAAAAACTGCATCAGTTGGCGGGACATTTACTGGAGAAAGAAGTAATCTTCAAAGAAGATCTGGAAGCAATTTTCGGAAAAAGAAAATGGGAAGATAAGAGTGAAATGGCACACCTGGCAGGAACAACTGCTGCAGCCGGTGATTCTTCTGAAACTATTCCGACGATTGTGACGACGCCACGAGATGAGAATTCTTCTATCCCTGATTCGCCAATATCATAAAATCGTTTTTAGACTAAAAACGAAACCAATGCAAGACACCACCTCCCGTGAAAAGATCCTTAAAAAGATCCGTCAGGCTTTGATACACAAAACTACCGGTCGGTTTCCTAATATCGATTGGGAGAAAAATGTATATAATACTGCCGGAGAAAGTTTAGAGGAAAAGTTTGCAGAGGCATTTACAAAAGTTGGCGGACAATTTGTTTTTTGTGAGAGTGAAA
>JAYUWA010000418.1:0-13332 GCA_043753795.1 Bacteroidota bacterium
GTCGGAACCATCAGGTAATAATTTCGAGCTCTCGGCAAACATGAAGTACACTGGTAGTAAAAGCGTAAGAAATCCAAATCCGAAGGAAAGTTCAATGAAGCTGATAGTAAGTGTCTCGTATTTTCCTGCTATCCTTTTGTTGAAAGTAGAAAAGAGAGCACTTAAAAAGGCACTGATTAATCCAAGAATAATTCCGGTCGAAGCTGTGACATCCGAATTGTAGATAGTTGATATTCCTGTCACAGCCATTGCACTAAATAGTATTTCTACAAAATCGAATGGTGCTTTATTAATAAGCGGCTCCAAGATGGAGGAGAATAGAGCTATTGCAGACAGACAGATCATTGCAACGGAGATGCTACTGGCTTTAATTGAGCCATAGAAAGTAACCCAGTGCAACATTACCAGAAATCCTATTGCGCCGATCATCCAGATCTCTCTGCTTTTAATTTTTGGAAATGATTTTCTGTAATAAAATATTCCAAGAATTGCCAGACTGCTGATTAGCATCCTGTACCAGACAAGCATTCCTTCGTTAAGATCGATCTTTTGTCCTAACAGACCGGTAAAACCCCACAGAAAAATTGCAATGTGCATTTTAATATAAGCAGATTTCAATCCGGAATCTTTTTGTTTTTCCATGATCAGCTTATAAAGTTATTCAAGTGATTCGTTAACTCAACAACAGGAAGTCCCATTACGTTGAAGTAACTTCCTTCAATTTTTTTTATAATAGGTATATTTTCTTTTTTTAATTGCACCAATGTGTTTTCAAAAAGTTTGGGTTTGCCTATAGAGATCATAAATTGCTTCTCTGTTTCAGAGCAAGGATTCAGACCAGCCGGTAAACATTCCTGTGCTCCATAAGATCCGGCTTTGTCGAATGGTGAAAATTCACGAACGTATTTCTGAATTAATTCATCAGAAAGTGAATTGAATTCGACGTCTGTTTCACAATAAAAAATTATTTTTTTTATTTTAGAACGAATACATACACCTGTATAGACCTGATGAATTTTTCCATTCAACATATTTAGCATTTCTTCTGCATGTGGTTCGTCGACAGGTTTATTGAGAACTTGTTTATCAAGACAAACAATTGTATCAGCAGTGATCAGAATTTCATTGTCAGCCAATGTATCTAGCAAGACATCTGATTTCATTTCCGCCAGTTTCATTGCAATTTTTGAACGCAGTAAACCGGAAGGCGGGGTTTCGTCAATTTCTTTTGTTCTGATATGAAATTCAAAGCCACATTCTGTCAGCAGTTGTTTTCTCCTTGGCGAACCGGAACCCAGAACTAATTTGAATGCAGATAAATTTTTCAATGTGTCATCTTAAGAAGTAATACCAAAATCCAAGTAAGCTGAAAATTCCCAACATCATATATCCTTTTGCAATCAAACTGGCAAAATGGAAATCTTTTTTCTCCTTAGAAATGTAAACTGAGTAAAAGAGAATAATCAATGGGAGAATGAAAATCCCTGTCAGAATCCAGAAACTAATGACAGGATTATTATAAAAATCGTAATAGAGAACATGCATTATAGATGCGATCAGAAAAATGACCAATCCATAAATGACTAGTTTTGTTTTTTTTATTCCATAGAGTATAGGCAAACTTTTCGACTGTGCTTTTTCATCACCGTCTTGGTCTTCGATGTCTTTGATTATTTCACGGATCAAAGAGATCTCAAAGGCAAAGACTCCGTACCAAAGCAGATAAATGAAACTTTTATAAAATGCAGGTTCGAAAAGTCCAACAAGCATAACACTCAATGCTGAAAGAATTGCTATCATAAAGTTTCCTGACAAAAACCTTTTCTTGTAAAAAGTTGAGTACATGTATAATGAAACTGCAGCAAAGAGTGGAACAAATCCCAGTGATATTTTTTCAATCATCAATGCAGTTGCAAAACCGCAGACCACACCTGTTGCAGTCAGGACATAATAAAGTTTGAGCGCAAAGTCTTCCGAAATACCATTGTTGATTTTGTTCTTCCCGGGTTTATTATCGAGATCAATAGAAGTATCCTGAATGTCATTGATGATATATCCGCCGGCAGCAATAAGTAGAGTAGATGTGACCAGAAGTAAAAACTCAAGTTTGTCGAGATGTTCAGGAAAAACATTTAGTACCTTGTATTCAACGATAAATGCCGGCATGATCAGGCAATACCTGACAAGAAACTGAGTGATCGCTATCATCAACAAATTCGGCCATCTGATCAATGCAAGGAAGATCATGAATTTGTTTTCGGATTTTATTTCACCGGCCATTTGCCATGTAGTTTCAGTGTTTGTTCAATAACATCGCGAACACATCCTTCGCCGCCGTTGAATGGGCTGATATAAATACTTAGTTCGCGGATCTCATGTACAGCATCGTTAGGACAAGTTGGTACTCCAACTTGCTGCATAACATAATAATCAGGGATATCGTCGCCCATGTACAAGATCTCATTCGTTTTGAGACCATACATTTTTTTTATCTCATCCAGTTGGACTGTTTTATCTTTAACGCCGAGGTAGATATCTTTGATTCCCAGATTTGCCAGTCTTGATCTGACACTTTCAGATTTTCCACCGGATATAATGACTACCAGATAACCGGTATCAACAGCTTCCTTTAAAGCAAAACCATCACGGATATTCATTATCCTGTGAAGTTCATTGGGCATTACGACAACTTTATTGTCTGTTAAAACTCCATCCACATCAAAGACAAAACATCGGACAGGGTGAAGTGTTTCTTTGAAATTTTTCATCAACACAATAATAAAGAAATAATGGAATGGAAATTAATTCTTGCCTTTAAACTTATCAAGAATACTTTGATTCAAAAGTGTGTAAATCTCTTTCCTTTGTTTTTGCCCTTTTAAAAGACGAAGGTGTTGCTCAATGATGGGTTGATCCTTCCTTCTGGCAGGACCTGTTTGCATTTTATCAGGGTGATTCTCTCTGACTTTTGCAGCAGTCTCAACAATCAGTGGCTTTAGAATATCGAATGACAATTTATTTTCCTTTAATATATCTGCAGAGAGAGAGTATAAGTGGTTTACAAAATTATTTGCAAACACAGCTGCCAGATGAATTTTTTTTCGTTTATCGGACGTGACAAAATGGATACTATCAGAGTATTCCTTTGCGAGATCTGATAATATCTTTTTCGCTTTGGAATTACTGCTTTCAAGCAGGAAAGGAACTGAATCTAACTTTACCTTTCTGTTTTTTGAAAATGATTGCAGCGGATAGAACACCCCGGTGTTTTTAAACTTGGAAGGAAATGCAGAAAGTGGAACAGCTCCGCTTGTATGCGCAATTAGTTGAGGAACAAATTTCAGTTCTTTTACGACTGAGGCGATTGCTTTATCCTGAAGCGCTACAAGATACAGATCAGCATTATCAGGAATCAGATCAACTTTAACAAAAGCTTGCGAACGAACTTTTTTAGCAAGAGCATTAGCAGAAGCACTTGTTCTGCTGTAAACACCGATAATCTGATGACCCATCTTTAGAAGCGGAGGAGCGATATGCCACGCCAGATTTCCTGCACCTATGATAACGATCTTCATTGGATCAGACCTTTTCTGTTTTCTTTACTTTCCTGAGCATCTTTCTGATTGCAATTAGAGAGCCTACGATCATCAGTAAGCAACCTATCCAGAGGATGTTTATATAAGGGAAAATGATGGCCTTCATTACAATGAAGTCAGTTTTATTTTCCTTTTTTTCTGCCACGGCAAGTTCAATTTTTCCGGTGTTCGGATCTATCTTAGCGAATTCGAATTTCAACCCTAATTCTTCTACAGAAGCCGTTTTTGTATAGACTGAAAAATCTTTTATCACAAAAATAGGCATGCTTTCATAAATGGTTTTATTGATATCCTGAACCATCAGATCAGCCCCAACGATGAGGTCTAAATCATTTAGTTCAAAATCCTTTCTGTCTAAGTCTTTTTTAAGACTACGAAGGATAACAAAACTATTGCTTGTTATAAATGTATCACCAACTGCTAACATTTGTTTTTTAGCAGGTTGGTAGTTTTCATCGTCTTCGTTTTCCTGATGCACATGCCCGGGCTCACCATGAGCGCTTTCTGCTTTCTCGATTTCGGCATAGGTGATGTGAGTGTAAATATCCTTGTCGTAGAAATGTCTAGTCGCAGGTTCAGCAACATTTCCCATTCGTTCATTCAACTGAACAAATGGTTTTAGTTCGAATTGTTTTTCTTTGTTTCCTGTTAGAGGATTTAACTTATAATATTCAATTGTAAAGTAAACATTGTAGCCAATTGTTTCACGCTTTGCATAAGTAACATAATAACTTCCCATTGGAAGTGTATCGATCTTTTGTTCGATCATTATGTTTTCCTTATTAGGCATGTCTTTACCGAGGTCAACATTTTTCAAATTTCTGGAAATAACTTCTTTCTTAGAATTAGAAACTAAAGTTCCCAATAAAATAAGTCCAATTCCTATATGAGCTATCGATGCGCCTGAATTACTAAGTTTGCCTTTCAATACAGTAATGATGTATGACACATTTGCAATTACGGCGAAAACACTTGCAAAAAATAAAATGTAATAGTGAACTCTGTAAGTTCCGAGATAAAATGCGCAAATTCCTGTGACAAGCAGAGAAAGCATTACTGATAGAGTCAGCTTTTTCCGGATATCTTTCCAATCGCTTTTCTTGTATTTGAAATACTGCCCAATACCGATCAACAGACAAATAAATATCGCCACCGGTACCTGCCATTTGTTGTAATGATCAATGACATCAGTAGGTGCAGCCATATTCAATCCGAAGAGTTTATTGAATACAGGTAATGAAGTTGTAAAAGTGATCTGCAAACATCCGATCACCAGTACGAGCATTCCGATAAACATCCAGAATTCACGGGAAGAAAGATGTTCTTCTTCATGTGATTCTTTCAATGCTTTGTAATTCTTAATCAGAAGAAAAGCAGATAGAGCAAGGAAGAAGAGCATGTAGATAAGCAGATGACCTGACATTCCCAGATCAGTAAACGCATGTACCGAAGAGTTTCCTAAAATTCCACTTCTTGTAAGAAAAGTTGAATACAGGATAAAGAAGAATGTAGCAATTGCAAGTATGTAATTTGAGACCAATGATCGTTTTCTATGCTTGTAAATGAGCATGACGTGAGCCAGACCAACAAGTGTCATCCATGGAACCAGCGAAGCATTTTCTACTGGATCCCACGCCCAGAAACCTCCGAAGCTCAGTGATTCATATGCCCATGCTGCACCCATGAGGATACCTGTTCCAAGGCTCATAACTCCGAAGAAGGTCCAAGGCAAAGCAGGTTGAATCCATTCTGAGAATTTCTTTCTGAGTAAACCGGCAATTGCAAAAGCAAATGGTACAACAGTAGCAGCAAAACCAAGGAAGAGTGTTGGTGGATGAATGGTCATCCAGTAATTTTGTAATAGCGGATTTAATCCACGGCCATCTTTTATCCTGCTCAGATAATCAGGCATTTTTATAAATGGGAGATTAGCAAAATCAGGATGTTCGCGAAGTAGCACGAATGGGTTAGTACCAATTTTATGTCCAAGTATGACAACTCCTAAGATCATTGATGCAAGGAAGACCTGAACCATGGAGACAACAAACATGACTCCACTTTCCCATTCACCAGCGGTGAGAATAAGCACCCAGCCAAGAACGCAATGCCAGAACATCCACAATAAAAAACTTCCTTCTTGTCCTTCCCAGAAGCAGGAAAGAATATACTTCAGCGGCATTATTGTATTACTGTGTTCCCAGACATACACATATTCAAACCGATGATTCATGATCAGAAAAAACAGAACTCCGAAAATTCCTGTAATTGAAATAGTATGAATTGCAAATGCCTGTCTGGCAAGTTTTCGCCACGATTTATCTTCCGTGCGGGTAGCAATAAAGTAGGAGATTGCAGCAAGAATTGCTGCGGTAAACGAAGTAAATACCAGAAGATTTCCAATCTTTCCCCAAAGGAGTTGTTCTCCTATGTATTGTATGTCCATTAAAGTAATTTGTAATTGCTAAAAATCAACGTTGAGTAGTAACAGCTTTCATGTCTTCAGTGGAAGAATTATATTTAGAAGGGCATTTCATCAGAATGTCTGATGCAACAAAATTTCCCGCTTCCATTTTTCCAATAACTACAATTTGTTCTGATTTCTCGAAGTCTTGTGGTTTAGCTTTATGTAATTGTACCTGTTTTTCTTTGCCTTCATTATCGACCAGAAAAAAAGAGAACAGGTCAGCATCTACCTTAGGATTATATTCCTGCGGTTTTTCTTTATTTAATGTTCCTACAACATGAAAAGTTTTGGTAGGTTCCTCTTCAGCTACACGAAAAGAAGCGTAAGTGCTTGAATCAGCTAGAGTACTAAGTATAGCCCCAATTGCGATTGCAATGATAACAATGGCAATAATGTGCGTTTTTTTCATGGATTACCGTACTTGATTGAAATGCAAATTTAGTATTAAAATTAGTAGGATTACTGTATTTTTTACATGAAGATTTTAGGAGGTTTTACTTTTTAAAACCGTTTTTCTCCAAAATACGCACCTTTTTATCGATCATCATCAGAAAGATCAGGATGCCGACTAAAATAATCCCAATCACTCCGATCACAACGAAGATCTTTCCATTCGATCTCATCACATCAGCCATTTCTTCGCTGGTTCCCTGTGCAAATGTAAGCAAGGGTAGAAATGCTAGTAGGAGTATGAACCTTAACGAATTGTTTTTTTTCATTTTTATTCTTCTGATTTATTTTTAAGAATTTTGATACGCACATTTATTTCAGTGATCCAGGTTGCAAGTAACGCCCATCCAATGACAGCAGGATAAAATACTGTCCGCATTTTGCTGTCAAGATCATAATTTCCAAAACCGGGATTGCCACCATTGCCTGGATGAAGTGAATCAGTTAACCGGGGAAGGATCATAATAAAGACCAGCATCATTGTAAAAGCAAATATTCCGTAGACACCTGCAAGTTTGGCTCTTTTGTGTTCATCGTCAATGGAACCGCGCAAAATAATATAAGCAAAATAGACCAACATCGCTGCAGCAGCACCATTGAGTTTTGCATCGTTGACCCACCATGCACCCCAGGTATATTTTGCCCAAAGACTTCCGGTAGCAAGTCCAAGGATACCTAAAAATACACCGGTATAGGCGGCCTCACTTGCTTTGATATCGAATTTTATATTGTTAGAAGACAAGTAACGGATGCCATAGACCAATGAAGCAAACATCATTATGATCATGGAAAACCAAATTGTTACATGAAAAAATAAATTCCTGATCGTCTCATGCAGTATAGCCATTCGAGGTACTTCAATCATTAGGCCCTGGTAAAAGGTATAGAACAGCAGCACAATGCATAACCATTTCCACCATTGCAAGCCTGAAAAAAGGGATGTTGTATTATTTTTCATATTGTTTATCTGCAATTTTTAATCACGCCAAAGATAAGGGAAGAGTAAATATGATAATGCAAATACCATTGCAATTAATGCAATTAAAATTATTGCAAACTGCTGGTTAACTGCCCATGCAATTCCATCCATAGCGTTTTTTGAAAACCGAATGGTTACCATTAGAATTGGGATAAGGATCGGAAAACTCAAAATGGACATGAGTGCGAAATTATTTCCGGCTTTCGATGCGATCGCTGAGACCATTGCCAGAACAGCAGAAAATCCTGCACTACCTAAGATCATCGCTAAAATAAACATGGGCATATTCTGCACCGGATTACCAATGAATAGGGAGTAGAAAAGCAGATTGAATCCCGAGAGAACTAACATCAACAAAAGATTGTAGACCACTTTTGCTAATATAAATGAACGTGCATTGGTCAGTGTATAATAGTAGAGCATTCTTCCGCGTCCTTCCTGCAGAAAACTTTTTGAAATCGCATTGACACCTGCAAAAAGTTGAATGATCCAGAATAAAGCATTCCAGGTAGGAAGATCAACGATTTGTCTGAATGATAAATAGCAGACAAAAACAGTACTTACAACATATAATAACAAACCGTTGAAAGCATATTTTTGCTTCCATTCGCTTTTGATTTCTTTTTGTATCAGATGCAGAACTATATTCATCAGTTGATCTCAAATGTTGAATGTAATTCAGGAATAGAAACTTTTTTAAATCCTGAACGGACCAATTTTTCTTTCCACTCAACTTGTACTTTGTGTTCTCCATGAACTAAGAACATTTCTTTGATATCTTCCGGTTTCTGACACGAAAGATATTGGAGCATTTCTTTATAATCACCATGTGCACTGTAACTGTTCATTTCAACAACATCACAGAGTACTTTATATTCTTTTCCAAAGATTCGGACTTCTTTTTGTCCAGCTCCAAGTCGACCGCCTAACGAACCCGGTGAACAATAGCCAACTAATAAGATCGTATTTTTACTATCGTTTATGTTGTTCTTGATGTGATGTTTTACTCTTCCTGCATCAGCCATTCCGGATGCCGAAATTATGATCATAGGTTTGTCCATGTCATTGAGTGCCATGGAATCTTTTACCTGTTGTATATAATGTAAGTTGTCAAATCCAAATGGATCCGAATCGACACGTAATGATTTTAAGATCTCGCCATTAAAACATTCAGGGTGTGCTTTCATAATTGCGGTTGCATTAACCGAAAGCGGACTATCGACATAAACAGGAATGGGAGGAAGGAGACCTGCATTCTTTAGAATGTTCAGGACGTAAACCACTTCCTGAGTTCTTCCAAGACTAAAAGCGGGAATGATAAGTTTGCCTTTCTTTTCTACGCAAGTATGACGGACAATCTCAAGTAAATTTCTTTCCGAATCTTCGGTTGAATCATGAAGTCGGTTTCCATAAGTACTTTCGCAGATTATATAGTCAGCCTGCGGAAATGGATCCGGTACTTTTAAGATCTTATCACCGGGCCTGCCAATGTCACCTGTAAATGTCAAACGAATTTCTTTTCCATTTTCATTGATCTTTAAATTGATCGCAGCTGCACCTAATATATGCCCGCTGTCTGTGAAACTTACTTTCACATCAGGAGCAATTTGAATTTCTTTCCGGTAGGGTAAAGTGAAGAACATTTCCATTGCTTCATCAACATCTTCAATCGTATAAATTGGGTCGAGCGGATCTTTACCTTTTGCTGCACGTTTTTTATTTACATATTTCAGATCGTTTTCCTGAATATGTGCAGTATCTGCCAGCATGATTGCAGCAAGGTCATGAGTTGCAGCAGTACAATAGATCTTGCCTTTAAATCCTTGTTTTACCAGTAAAGGTATATTCCCGGAATGATCAATATGAGCATGTGATAAAATGAGAATATCTACTTCAGCAGGATCAAAGCCAAAGTGTCTGTTCATAGTATCCGTTTCCGGACCCAGTCCTTGAAAAAATCCGCAATCCAGCAAGATATTCAAACCACTGTCAAGTTTGAGCAAATGCTTACTTCCGGTTACAATTCGGGCAGCACCATGAAAGGAAATCTTCATAAATGTGGATTAGAATTCTTCGAAATTAAAAAAAGTATTTTAATACGAAGTTGATTGTTATTTTTGACCGCAATAAATGTACGAAGTACTTACTTAACAATCCTATGAATTTAGACATACTTGCTTTCGGGGCTCATCCAGATGATGTTGAGTTAGGTGCTTCCGGAACCTTGATAAACCATGTAAAAAAGGGCTATAAATGTGGTGTTGTTGACCTTACAAATGGCGAATTAGGGACCAGAGGTACAGCGGAAACAAGAAAATCAGAGGCTAAAGCAGCATCGAAAATAATGGGATTGTTAGTCAGAGAGAACTTAAATATGGCTGATGGCTTTTTCCAGAATGACAAAACGCATAAACTGGAAATCGTTAGAATGATTCGTAAATACCGTCCGCAAATTGTTTTGTGTAATGCTGTCAGTGACCGTCACCCGGATCATGGACGCGGATCAGATCTTATCAAGGATGCAGTTTTTCTTTCCGGTTTACTTAAAGTAGAAACTACTGATTCAGGAATTAAGCAGGAGGCATGGCGACCGGCAGCTGTGTATCATTACATTCAGGACCGATTTATAAGGCCTGATTTTGTTGTTGATATTTCAGAAGTGTGGGAACAAAAAATGGAATCTGTATTAGCGTACAAGACACAATTCTATCAACCCGGATCTTCAGAACCGGAAACTGCCATTTCAACAAAAGAATTCCTTGATTTTTTAAAAGGCCGTGCCATTGAATTCGGCAGACCCGCAGGTTATCAATATGCAGAGGGCTTTACAGTTGAAAGAACGCCGGGGATATCTGATATGTTTTCGTTAAAATAGGGGGAAAGTGTTAGAAGTGTTAGAAGTGTTAGAAGTGAAAAGAAAATGGCTGTTTGGAAAGTACTTGTTTCCAAACAGCCATTTTTACTTTTCACTTTGTGTTATTCCTTATTGAACAATCAGTTTTCCTGTAGCAGATTTTCCACCTGAAATCACATTGTAAGTGTAGATTCCGGAATTCCAGTCAGAAGAATTTAATGAAACAGTAGTGATTCCTGCAGTAACATCTTTCTTCACTTCAGAATGAACAACTTTACCAAGAAGATCTGAAACAGTAATTGTCATATCAGCATTTGATTTTGTTGTAACATTGAAATATGCCATTCCTGAAGTAGGATTTGGATATGCCTGAGTTATGAATAGATCGTTAGATTTAATTCCTTTTACTCCAACAATATTTGCAATGTCATAAGTTGCAAAAATGATCAGACTTAAATTTCCTGAGTTATTATTATCATCACAAGTACCAGCGGCAGCAAGAGCATGTCCGGGAGCAGCATCACGTTGATATAAAACAGGAAGTACACTACCGATACGTTTAGGTAAAGCAGCAAAAACAGCTTCCTCATTTTCTCCATCACCACCATCAACGATCATTGGAACGATGTTGTATGGATAAGTCCATGTAGCTCCTTTGTCCGGAGATGTCATAATGTAAATATGTCTGTGTGCTTGTAAGTAAGTTCCTGTATCTGCAAGTTCATTGATAGTCTGATATGACAGATAAAGAGTACCGTTTGCATCAATTCCTGCAGATGGAATTCCTGTGATACCACCACCATAATTTCCCCATTGGAAAGAACATGTCTGGTCAGCAGGTACATCAAGCAAATTGTTTCCGTTGAAATCTTCTGCAGCAGCTATAAGTTGAAAACCACCTTCAGGCATACTTTCATTCCAGTATTCCAAACCATCAGTGCTCGGGAAATAAGAATAACTTCCTGCTGTAGCACCATCACTGATCCAACGAACATCTGAGAAAAATACATGGCAAGAATCATTCTCATCGATCACTATCGCCTGATCGCCTCCATGAGAGGAAATTGTGTCTTGAATTCCATCAGCGTTAGTATCGGAGATTGATCCATCGTTAGTATTAAACATTGGAAGAGGACATCTGTAAATTATAGTCTTCGTCCATGTTACCCCTGCATCAGTAGATTTTAATAGCATAAGATCAGTGATCGTACTTCCAAGTACAATTGCTACAGTATTTCCTCTTGCATCAATTGCATATTCGTCACCACCAAATCCCATATAAAATCCTGCACCTGTTCCCGGGATAGTATCTTTCGCACTCCACGTAACTCCACCATCTGTTGATCTGGAGAAGAAAAGCGGCCCTTGTTGTCCATAAACAGGAACTGGAGGAGTTGTAACTCCTGCTCCCTGGAATATAGCATAAGCCATATTGTTTCCACCTGCAATAGCTTTTGGCCAAGTGTCAGTTGATGTTGCTCCCCAAGGTTTACTCGTAGCATTCCATGCACCAGTACCTTTTGCGGCACGGTATGTCATTGTCATTGCTCCAACACCGTGAGCAACTGCAAATTCAGAACCTGATGAAGTATTCACAATATTTGTGAAACCTGTTCTTTCAGTTTCAATTCTTGTACTTGGTCCGGGTGATCCCGGTACTCCCGGAAAGAGCCATGTTAAGCCATCAGTAGAGTAGTTGTAACCGGTTCCTCGCTGCGGAAATGTTTCTCCATTATCGTACAAAGGACTGAAAGTCCAAGCAACAGAATAAGAACCATCATCATTGTAAACAATTCTGTTACTGGCAGCATTGTTTGTCTGAAGGTCATAGTACGTATAGCCTACAGGAGTTTCATTAATTAAACCACCCATAACCGAATTCGGTTGAGGAGAAGTCAGGCGAGTTGAAATAGCATTATTGAATGGAATACCATTATCAATATTTCTATCACGCACGCTTACTTGTACTGCACGGTTTTTTACAGATGCAGGTACATTCGCTTTGCGAAAGCCTTGTGGTGTCAGAACAGAAGTCTGAGCTTGCGCACTTATGCCAATCGCAAAGGTTAATAATAAGAGTAATTTTTTTTTCATTATAAATTTGATTTTAGGTTAGTATTATATCTGATTTATCTTACGAAGTTAATTTATTTGGTTTAGTTTAATGATGAAGCAGGGGAATTTGATAGATTAATGACATTCAAAAAGTGTTCCTCATCTTTTAAATTTTAAGCAATTAACTCATTTCAGGCTTAAAAAAAAAGTCCTGCCACTTCTAGCAGGACTTTTTTAACATAAATGCTTAATTTTTATTGAACAACGATCTGACGAGAGCCTTTTTTGGTTCCTGAAGTAACGCTGTAATTGTATAATCCTGAATTCCAGTCTCCGGTATTTAATGAGATTGTTGTTACCCCTGCAGGTACATTGTTTCTCACTTCTGAGAATACAACTTTACCAAGCATGTCTGTTACTGTAATGATCATATCTTCCGCTGTGCTAGTTTCAATGTTGAAATAAGCTAAACCTGTTGTAGGGTTTGGATAAGACTGAGTCATGAAAAGATCATTGGATACCGGATTTTTGATACCAACCATTGTAGCTGCATCGATACGTGCAAAAACGATATCACTCGGATTTCCTGAGTTGTTATCGTCATCACAAGTTAATGCAGTTGCAAGAGCATGTCCGGGAGCTACATCACGTTGATATAGAACATAGATCATGTTGTCAGTTTGTTTTGCTAGAGCTGCAAAAACAGCTTCCTGATTTTCACCATCACCACCATCAGCAATAGTTGGAACGATGTTGTATGGATACGTCCATGTTTGTCCGTTATCTGCTGTAGAAATAATGTATACGTGACGGTGAGATTGGTGATATGTTCCTGTATCAGCTAATTCATTGATCGTTTGATACGAAACATAAACTCTTCCATCAGTACCTAAACTCATAGAAGGCATACCGGTAATTCCACCACGGTAGTTAC
>JAYUWA010000419.1:0-4392 GCA_043753795.1 Bacteroidota bacterium
TTGGATGTCAGGCAAATAAAAAGAGATGAAATTAAAAAGATTAATTGAAAAGTTAATAGAAGGTGCATTGATGCTAAGCAGCAGTGTATCATCATTGGCAGTATTACTTATTGTTGTCTTTCTATTCAGGGAAGGATTTTCACTCTTCAATACTTCTCCGCTTGAAAACCACAATGTCATTGTAGTCAATAAAAGTAATCCGGTAAGTAACCTGAATGCGACACAGATAAAAAGTATCTTTGATCAGGAAATTACCAACTGGAAAGAGCTTGGTGGGAAAGATGATTCAATAATACTTTTTACTCTGAATGATCTTTCAAATTATTTTTCTGATGAAGAAGTTGGTGCTGAATTCGAATTTCTTCCTGAAAAGCTCAACACCCTTGTCGATAGCAATCCGACAATGCTTGCAGTTTATACAGATAAATATTTATCAAAAGATCTGCGCGGAAAAATAGTAGAAGTAGATAAAAACAATATCCCGGATTTTCTTGGTGGTACCCAATGGTTTCCAACCGCAGAGCCTGCCGTTCAGTTAGGTGTTGCACCTTTGATCCTGGGAACGTTGATGGTTTCATTTTTTGCTATCCTTTTTGCTTTACCGATTGGACTTGCAACCGCTATTTATATGGCAGAAGTTGCAGATGAAAGATTAAGAAAAATATTAAAACCGATCATTGAATTACTAGCAGGAATTCCATCGGTAGTTTATGGATTCTTCGGGTTGATCGTAATTGTTCCACTGATCCATGATGTATTCGAATTGCCTGTTGGTGAAACAGCCCTTGCCGGAAGCATTGTACTTGGCATCATGGCACTTCCTACAATTATTACAGTTTCAGAAGATGCTATCCGTAATACTCCGAGAAGTATGAAGGAAGCATCACTTGCCTTAGGCGCAAACCGGTGGCAGACAATCTCCAGAGTTGTAATACCCTACTCTATGTCCGGAATTTCAGCAGCAGCGATCCTTGGAATAGGAAGAGCAATCGGTGAAACAATGGCAGTTCTGATGGTTACAGGGAATGCAGCTGTTATGCCGACTTCACTCTTGCAACCTGTAAGAACAATTCCTGCAACGATTGCAGCAGAGTTGGGTGAAGCGCCTGCCGGTGGTGTTCACTATCAGGCATTGTTTGCATTAGGTTGTATATTATTTCTGATCACAATGGCCATCAACATTTGGGTTCAGGCAATTTCTACACGTAGAAAAATGAATAGATAACATGTCGAAAAATTTAAAAGAGAAAATAGCATTCTGGATATTCAGATTATTAAGTTTCGGAGTTCTTCTGATCTTATTCTGGATCATAGAATTCATTTTTGTGCGCGGCTGGCATATGCTGAGTTGGGATTTCTTTACTAAGATGCCGGAAGACGGAATGACCAAAGGTGGAATTTATCCCGCTATAATCGGTACACTCTATCTCGTCGCAGGTTCGATGTTAGTTGCTTTTCCATTAGGAGTCATGGCCGGAATTTACATTCATGAGTATACTGTTGATTCTTTCTTCAAACGTTTTATTAAGCTGATGACAAATAATCTTGCCGGAATTCCATCGATCGTTTTCGGTCTCTTTGGAATGGCATTGTTTGTAAACTACATGGAATTCGGTGACAGTATTATTGCAGGCTCACTTACTCTTGGATTACTTGCATTACCTGTTGTTATCAGAGTTACGGAAGAAGCGCTGATAGCAATCGACGATTCATTTCGTCACGGTAGCTATGCATTAGGTGCTACAAAACTACAGACGGTGAGAAAGGTTATTTTGCCTATGGCCATGCCGAATATCATTACCGGGTTGATTTTATCTATCGGTCGTGTTTCCGGTGAAACAGCACCGATCTTATTTACAGTTGCTGCGTATTTCCTTCCAAAATTGCCAACAAGTATTTTTGATCAGGTAATGGCATTACCATATCATCTATACGTTATTTCGACCAGCGGAACAAAGGTTGCTGAATCCAGAGATATGGCTTATGGTACTGCACTTGTACTGGTATTGTTTGTACTGATATTGAATTTGCTTGCCAATGCATTAAGAAAATATCTAGGTAACAAAGTTAAAATGAATTGATCCCATCATGAATAAAATTGAAACAAAGAATTTAAATTTATACTATGGTACCTTTCATGCATTGAAAGGAATTTCATTGTCTGTGAAAGCAAATACTGTAACTGCATTGATAGGTCCATCAGGTTGTGGTAAATCGACTTACCTTCGATTGTTTAATCGAATGAATGATCTGATTCCGGGTGTAAAGATCACAGGGGATGTTTTACTTGATGAGAAAGATATCTATCACAGCAAAGGACTACGCATCGATGAACTCAGGAAAAAGGTTGGAATGGTATTTCAAAAGCCAAATCCTTTTCCGAAGAGTATCTTTGAAAATGTCGCTTATGGTCTTCGTGTTAATGGAATGAATCATCCGTCGTTTGTCGAAGAAAGAGTTGAAACGTCATTACGTCAGGCAGCACTTTGGGAAGAAGTAAAAGACAAATTGAAGAAGTCTGCATTTGCACTTTCCGGTGGACAACAACAAAGACTTTGTATTGCCAGAGCTCTTGCTATTGAACCCTCTGTTGTGTTGATGGACGAACCTGCATCTGCACTTGATCCGATCTCTACAGCAAAAATTGAGGATCTGATCTATGAATTGAAGAATAAGTATACGATCATTATTGTTACCCATAATATGCAACAAGCCGGACGTGTAAGTGATAAGACAGCTTTCTTCTATCTTGGCGACCTGATCGAATATAACGACACCAATATTATCTTTACAAATCCATCTGATCCTAAAACTCAGAGTTATGTTACTGGAAGATTTGGCTAATACAATTAATAATTATTCGTTATTCGTTATTCATTATTCATTATTAATTATTCGTTATTCAAAATTCATTATTAATTATTAATTTAAAAAGAGATGACACATTTAGATGTAGAATTAAAAAGACTGAAGGCTGAAATTGTAGAAATGTTTGAGCTTGTAACTCTTCAGATGAAAAAATCTCAAATGGCTTTCATTGGCTTCGACAGAGAGATTGCAAGAGAAGTAAATTTTAACGAAAAAAGAGTAAATGCTCTTGAGTTGAAGATTGATAAAGACTGTGAAAATATTTTCGCATTGTTCAATCCTGTCGCTATTGACTTGAGATTTGTACTTGCTGTATTAAAGATAAACAGTAACCTGGAAAGGATCGGAGACATTGCTGATGGTATCAGTCGGTATGTAATTGGAACAGGAAATGCTTTTGACAAAGAACTGATAGAAGTTACAAGGGTCAATGAAATGTTCGACATGGCTGTTAAAATGCTTTCTGATGTTCAAAAGGCGTTTGATGCAGAAGACACAAAAATTGCCCGTGGAATTTTCCAAAAGGACGATTTGCTGGATGAGATCAATGAGAATGCAAATTCTGTTATTGAAAAATACATTCGCTCACATGATCAGAATATCAGTCAGTCGTTGCATATAATTTCTGCTGTTAGAAAACTTGAAAGAACCGGTGATCAGGTGAAAAATGTCGCTGAAGAAATCATCTTCTATCTGGAAGCAAAAGTGTTGAAACATTTTGCTGAAAAAGAGAAAATGTAATTGCCAAGAAATTAATTTTCAGTAATGATGTGTTTTTTAATTTTCCGGATCAATGCCGGACCTTCATAAATAAAACCAGTGTACAATTGAATCAGGTCTGCTCCTGCTTTCAACTTCTCGACAGCATCAATTTCAGAATGGATTCCTCCTACTCCAATAATTATAAATTTTTTATCTGATCTTTCTGCGAGATACTTTATAACATCTGTACTCCTTTTAGTAATCGGTTTTCCGCTGAGACCACCGGCTCCAATTTGTGAAACCGATTTTTCATCAGTAAGCAAATTATCTCTTGAGATCGTTGTATTGGTAGCTATTACTCCGTCCAGTTTAGAGTGATGCAATACTTCTATGATCTCATCTAGATGTTCATTGGTAAGATCAGGTGCTATTTTTAAAAGAATTGGTTTACGTAAGGATGATTTATTTAAAGCCAATTGATCATTTAAATTCTGCAAAGCAATCAGAATCTTCAGTAGTGGTTCTTTTTCCTGCAATGAACGTAATCCGGGAGTATTCGGTGAAGAAACATTAACTACAAAATAATCCACAACTTCAAACAATGATCGAAAACAAACGATGTAATCATTTACAGCATCTTCATTCGGCGTATTTTTATTCTTACCAATGTTTCCACCGATGATAATACGCTCTTTGTTCTTCCTGAGATTGACGACCATTTGTTCTACGCCTTCATTATTAAATCCCATTCTGTTAATAATAGCTGAATCTTTAGGCAAGCGGAATAAGCGTGGTTTATCATTTCCCGGTTGAGGTTTAGGA
>JAYUWA010000420.1:0-4385 GCA_043753795.1 Bacteroidota bacterium
AAGATGGATTATTTTACCCGCATCATCAGGGAAGAAAATAAACGCATGAACAGTCAGGTTGAAAATGTTCTCCAGATGGCTCAACTTGAGAAGGGTGAATTGAACTTGCGTAAAGAACAACTCAATTTGCATACAATAATTCTGAATGCTGTTGATCTGATCGAATTGCAGGTTGAAAGTAAAGGCGGAAAAATTGATCTGGCATTGGATGCAACAATTCCTGTGACAATCGGAGATCCAATTCATCTTTCAAATGTCATCTTCAATCTGCTCGATAATGCAAACAAATATTCCCCTGAAATACCTGTGATCACTATATCTACCTACAATAATAACGATGGTTTATTCGTTACTGTAAAGGATAAAGGTGCAGGTATGACGAAAGAAACACAGAAGAAGGTCTTCGAAAAATTTTACAGAGTTCCAACCGGAAATATTCATGACATCAAAGGATTTGGTTTGGGATTGAGTTATGTAAAAGAAATCGTTGAATTACACAAAGGAACAATAAAAGTAGAGAGTGAACCCGGTTCAGGAAGTACCTTTGAAGTCTACCTACCTTATTCATTTCATTGAAAACCCTAAATACAATGACAGCAAAAACAAAAATTTTACTTGTAGAAGACGATCCTAACTTCGGCTCTGTTCTGAAAAATTATCTCGAACTGAATGAATATGAAGTTAAGCTTTGTGTTGATGGCTTCGCAGGATATGACCAATTTGTCGCAGGCAAATTTGATATCTGTATACTTGATGTAATGATGCCTCGAAAAGATGGCTTCACATTAGCGAAAGAGATCCGTGAAAAAGATGAACATGTACCTATCATATTTCTCACGGCCAAAACCATGAAGGACGACATGCTCGCCGGATTCCGAGTCGGTGCTGATGATTATGTAACCAAGCCATTCGATTCTGAAGTGCTGCTCCTTAAATTGAAAGCTATTCTGAAAAGAAGTCTGGATAAAAACCACGACCCTTCACAAAAAGAATTTGATCTTGGTCAATATCATTTCAATTTTGATCACAGAACGATCGCAAAAAACGGTGAGTCGAAAAAACTTTCTCCAAAAGAAGCTGAATTACTTCGTATGCTTTGCATTTATAAGAATGAATTGCTGCCACGCCAGAAAGCTTTAAAAGAAATCTGGGGAGACGATAATTACTTCAACGCCAGAAGTATGGATGTGTTCATCACTAAGCTGAGAAAATATCTTAAACAAGACTCTTCGCTTGATATTATAAATATTCATGGAAAAGGTTTTCGATTAATCGATAATGCTTAGTACTTTTGACCGATAAGCAATCGTAATTTAAAGAGCCTTTATTTGTGGACAGAAGAAATTTTATCAAAAGCTCATGTACTTTTTGTCTTGCCGCAACCGGTGTTACAGCAATAGCAACACTTTTACAAAGTTGTTCGACAATGCATGTTTTTAATGGAAGTATAAACGAAAATTCTATCGCCATTCCGTTAACTGAACTTTTAGAAAAAGAATCATTGATCGTAAAAGCAAAGAACACATCTGCTGACATCGCTTTGATCAAAATGAAGTCCGGAGAATGGCGGGCAGTTCTTATGCTTTGTACGCATGCATCTAACCCAATAGCCTTCTACGGAACCGGATTTCGTTGCAATGTACATTTTAGTGAATTCAATCTGGATGGTGAACCACAAAACGGACCGGCAAAGAAGCCTTTGAAAATTCTGTCAACTGAAATGAAAGCAGATCAGATTGTGATCAAATTATGATCCCGATTAGCTTATCTATTGATCGAAACACGTTTGTTGATCAATGTTCCATTCATTTCAATCTGTATGATATAAAGACCATTGCTTAACTCAGAAAGATCAAGTTGTGCAAGATATCCGGAAACAGCTCCTTCCCTGCTTAAAACCAATTGACCGGCTAGATCAAATATTTTTGCAGTAAACTTTGAATCGGAAATTCCTGTATTAATTCGGATTTGTCCTGAAGTTGGATTCGGATAAATAAACAGATCAGAAGAAATAACTTCATCAACACCAACTTGAAAATCTATTCCAAAGTTAACGTTGAAGAAATCTCCATAATCACCGGATGAACCGATCAACGTTGCCGTACTCCCCTTTAGTATTCTGAAGAGTCCGCTGCCATTATAACAACAAACACCATCACCGTAAGTATCGTATGCAGTAATTGAATAGCATCCGTTCGATAAATAAATTGTATCGACGTGGAGTGTATTTGTAGCTGTAAAATTATTTCTTGAAAACAAGATCGCTCCCTGATCATCTTTTACTGTCCATGATACTTCTTCAGGGGAGTTATCAGTCTTAGTAAGAATTCTTACGAAATTAGTATTGTGAATATTCACCGCATTAAAAGTAGAGCGCAATGTATCGTCAAATACAAATTCATCATTGCCGGAATTTGGTTGATCGATAAAGGCAGTGAACGTATGATTTCCTGAACCAAAGGTTATAGATGGTAATGTTACAGTAGTACTGTCCATCATATTCAATGCACCTGACCAGACGTACGATTGTACAGAACCATTATCAACCCTATAATGAATGTTCAAACTTGTCAATACAGCACTACCATTGTTTTTAATAACAACCTGCGGCTCCAATCCGTCGCATCCCGGATTTCTTCTTCTGTATTCAAAAGCATCTGTTGGCGATGCAATTCTTTCAATGCTGGCGTTATTTGTATAGTTAATTGACTTGTATTCGATAGCATGCGATTGAATCGCATATTCAGGATGATAAAATCCGGAAGGACCCCCTGTTACAGTATACGGAACCATATTATAATCAACAGCGAGTGTTCCACCCGGTGTAATAAATGGAGTAGCATTATAATCCTGCGGCACTACTGAGGCTCCCGGACACCAATTTGCACGTTTCAAAAACCAGGTACTGGTATACCCGGGCGCTCCTTGTGGATAAAGTGGATTTGAACCACAGTCAGCCCGCCATAATCTTTGATCGAAATCAGTTCCGGCAATATTCAATGTATGAGTAACATCAAAAAATTCTGCCACATTCTGGTTCGGAAAACCACCAAAACCATGTCCTGTCGTAATAAGTCTGATCTTCTCATAGATCGTACTTGTGTCTACCTGTACAGTAATCACCGGCAAATGGTTCTCAATCGGATTCGATGAATTTCCATACTGCCATGTTCCATTCCACAAATTAGTGATCTTAAATGCATCCATTGGCGGTGTTCCTTCAATGAAATGAAATTCAGTAGTAACTAACCAGCCATTACTATAACCACAAACATTGGAAACAAACGTAACGCTATCTTTTAGCAATGTTCTGTAATCAGTCACATCATACCAAAGATCAACTGCCATTCCATAAGGAGTAATTGAACGGGCAATTTCAATCCGCTCTTTTACATAAAACTGAACATACGCTGAATCATATTCAACATATACAATCGAATCAGGAATTACAAACATTGAATCGATAGCATTGCCAAGACTGTCATAAATATAATTATTGTAATAAGCAGGCCATACAGTAATCTGATTGGTAACAACGGCAGGGTTTAATGAATCAGAATAAAAGCTGATAACCATTGATGAATTGGAAACTGAATCAATCGATGATGTAATTGTATTATAAGAATACGAATAAGAAGTATCCATCATAAATTGAAAAGTATCCACTGTATTTCCATCAACTTTAAAAGACGGAAAAGCAGTTAATGTTGAGTCGATAGCTCCCGTTTCACGTTCAATTTTTAGGGTAGCGATGCGGTCATAAATATCGCACCCAAATGTCGGACAAATCAACTGATATTTCAATAAGATCCGGTAATAAGAAATTGTGTCAGAGGGAAAAAGGAATGTCCCTTTTCCGGTATTACAATTCTGATGCAAAAGTTCAGAAAACCCATAAACAATAGTAGTATCTCCTGTTGCGCCATGCGATGTAGTCGTTTTCAGCATGGAAGTCAAAACAATAATTGTTAGAATTATTGCTGCAGTATGTTTTAATTGTTTCATCTTTTGTTAAATTTACCGGGGATTCAAATATAATAATATTCCACAACATGTCATTTTATATTGCCATCATTCTATTTATTACCTCAGTCATAGCAGGTTTAATTGCTAGTATTGTCGGAAAAAATATTCCTAAAGAGAAATTTTTCCTTTATGCAGCCTTTCATGGAATGTTTCTATTTGCCTTTCTCGCATCCTTGATCCTGAGAAAAGACCCAAATGCCTTCAATTATTTTTTTCTTACCTATATCTGCAGTGGACTTATACTCTCCGGAATAGCCTGGCGAAGTAATACGAATTTAGGTCTGAAGATCTATTTCAGTATTTTTATTTTTACGATTGCAATGTTTATTCTTTCCCCTTCTCGGTTAGTGAATTTTCTG
>JAYUWA010000421.1:0-4380 GCA_043753795.1 Bacteroidota bacterium
GTAGCAATGCAAGGTCGAAATCCGGATTCGTCTTGATGATTTTAGCTTCAAGTTTTAAGTATTTATTGAAAACGATGTTGATTTTATCTTCGTTTTCAATGACATGATAATTTGTAACAATATGACCTTGGTTAGAAATAAAAAAGCCACTTCCAAAACTCTTTTTGCCTTCAACGATTATTACATTCGGACTGGAATGTTTATTGATCTCTTTCAAATTAGCAAATGTAAGATGTGGCGGACGATTTAATTCGATCGCTTTTCCGACACCAAGAACATTTATAAGCAAATCTTGTTTCTTAAGAAATTCGTAAAGTGTATCAATTGCCAGCAACTGACGTTCTGCATCAAAGAGCAAAGAACTAAGAAAATTGGTTTTCTTAGTTTGCGTTCTATAAACAGAAGAATGAAAATTATATTTTGCGATTGGTGTTATTGTGTCGAGTTTATTGTAGATCTCCCATTCAGAATCCATTGAACTATTACCTCGCATCTGGAGATTATTTATGTCATTAAAATTAATGGAAAGGTTTTTGAATTTGGTTTTGATCCTGAAACGGTAAGGATATTTTTTAGAATTATCCTCTCTGTTTATAATTGTTTTGAAATAGGAATCATTCAGTCCTGCTAAGTTCGATTCATACTCATGATATTTTTTATCAACGAGTTCGTCAATTTTTTTATCGCCCCATTTCATTTTCTTCCCATCAATTTTTCCTATGATTGCAGTATCCTGAAAGTCAAATTTAAATTGATCAACTAGCGTTAAAAAAGCTTTGTTGTTATCACCTTCAGGAAAAACTCTGCTCTTCCTTAGTACCAATATACCTTCAGGTTCTTCTTTTACTGCAGCAGGTTTCATTTCTATCCGACATGGTTCGCATAGAAATGAGGATGAAGGAAATTGTTTTATACCGCTATAGTGAATGAATGAAACTCTCGAAGTATCGTAGTCTTTCATAGCGATCAGGAAAGTATCCTTCTTATAATTTGCTTTTGAAATATCAAAAGGTGTTTTGCCAATAACAACCAAAGCTGTATTCAGTACATCAGCACCACTCGGATTTGTTTCAAGATAAAATTGTTTCTCCTGTCCATTCGAGAAATTATAAAGTCCCAATATTAAAGCGATGAACAGAACAGGTACTTTTTGTTTTGACAAAAACATATTTAACAATTATGGTATGAAAATACATAAAATTCCGAACAACCCTTGATTTAGTTATTATTTCAAAAAAACTTTCACCAATAAAAGCTGTTTATTTTATTACGAGTAATGCATCTCCCTATTTCACGACACATTTCATGAACATACATTTGTCTGAACATTAAATCTAATTACAATGAAAAAATCGAGCAGACCCTCAAGAGAAGAAGTAAAAGTTGGAAACGAAATTTTGAAAATGCAACTGAATGCAGAATTTGGAATGAACTTTCCGGAAGAATCTACAGATGCCATGCCGCCTGAACTTGAACGTGCATGGCTAAAATCCATTCAGCGTTTTGAGAAGGCATATGCAGAGAATAAGACAATACTTTGTTATGATCTTATCGGCAGACCGGACTATACCAATGGTGAATCATTGAGTGAAAAAGCATTGAAGACAGAGTTGAAAAAACTACTTGACCTTTTGGAAGAAAATCAGATCGTAGTGGATTGCATCAGTGATATTTCTGATCTGGAAGTTTATAAATTCATTACAGAAAAATTATTTATGGAAGAGATCCTTCACATGCCGGGAAGTAATATGATCTGTCATTTTACGTTTTCGGAATTTTATCCGGAGGATTAAATATGAAATTCGAGATTCGTAATTCGAATCCAACTTTGTAGGAAGGGTCGAATTACGAATTCGAAGTGCCATTGAAATTAAATCTTTGCAAACGACGAAACATAAATTCCGTTAGTTAGCGTTTTGGAATTACCAAGTCCATCATATAGAATGCAATTAAAAGTAGCTTTGAAAACTACATGGTAATCTCCAAAATATTGCATACCTGTTCTGTCATTAATGATAAATGAACTTCCCGGCTGGAGTGCTGTTCCATAATCTGTTGACCAGTCAGTTCCGGTTCCATCACTATAATTTATTTTAACACCATTCCAAGCACTCATGGTATAAGGATATGGGCCTACGGGATAAAAATTTAAGAATAATGAATCACTTGGCGGATTTCCAATAAATCGAAGTCCTCCATGCGATATAGTCAGACCAATACCTGTAATAGAATTAGATATTGAAGAAGAATAAGTTCCTGATGAACTATCCGGCCAGGCAACGATAAAATTATCGGATCCGTTTGTTCCTTCAATTGAAACTCCATCAGTAATCATTGCTACCGGTGAACCTCCATCGAGTGTTAGTGTAAACTGAGGTGTTGAATTGATTGTAATTGAAGACGATGAAGGAGTAGGTGTTGGTTCAGGATCGTCTTTCTTCGAACACGAAATAAAAACACTGCAGATGGCAATGGTGTAAAATAATTTTTTCATAATTATGGGTTTGGTGATTTTTTTGCTTATATATGTAATACCAGATAATATCAATTCCATTTATATTTCGATAAACATTAATATATTAAAGATTAGATTTTTACAATTATTTTTCTGACATTTTTGTTATCCCATTTAATATCCACAAAATATATTCCGGTATTCAGTGAAGACAAATTAATAGGTTCGGTAGAATTTTGTTTGCTAAAAAAAACATTTTTGTTAAGGACATTATAGACATTTATCATTATCTCCTCCGTTGCCGAAAAATTTTTGATATATATTTGTGAAGAAAACGGATTTGGGTAAATTTCAACTGCTTCTTGCGTCAATGTGTTAGAAATAGCCAGAGTATTACATATTGTGGTTGTATTAGTGTGGATTGGGATTATGGGAAGTGTTGTGGTAATTGTTGAGTCATTTCGATTAGTTTCTATTGCAACTGAAGTGTCGTTGAATGAAATGTTTGTGACGAATGAAAAAATGTCTGAATATGGGCATTCAAGAAATCCGAAGGAATCAATTTTAAGAATTACAAGCGATCTTCCTTGTACATCATTGCCCATACCTGCCAATGTATAGCCATTGTCATTGTTATAAATAATATCATTCCAAACTATACTAAGAGTATCGGAATAATTTTTGGCCCATAATAAATTTCCCAAGCTGTCAGTTTCCATTACAACACTATTTAAAATATTTCCTAATGAATCTGTAAGATAGCCGGCTACAAGATTATTTTCATTGTTTATTTTTGACAAACTTGTGTTAACAATATTACGGTAATGCTTAGCCCATTTTATTTGACCGATGGTATCAATATGGAGTAAAAAGGAAACTGAACTTGATTGCTCATAATAGTTTCCGATGATTGTATAATCACCTGAAGCATCCTGGATAATTTTGAAACTATGCTGATAACGGCTGTTTCGATAAGTTTTTGTCCATTGCATTGTTCCCAGAGAATCGGTTTTGACAATGAGAATCCCCAGGTCTAATGAATCATTCCCTGTAACTGTTGAGCCGCAAAGAATAAATCCTCCATCATTTGTTTTTTGAAAATCAGTCAAGTAATCTGAATGTTGATTCCCATATGTTTTCGACCACAAAATATTCCCTAAAGAATCGAGCATTTTTAAGCCAAAATCCAAATTATTATAAATCGGTCCAGGATAGGTTGATAAACCGGCGATAAAAATTTTGTCACGGACTAAAATCATTTTCATTGAGCCTTCTGTATGTGGTATCCCACCATATGCACGCGTCCATTCGATTGTTCCCAACGAATCTGTTTTGAATAGCAAAGAGTAGATTACGTTATTCATAACTGTAACTCCTGAAATGAGATATCCATTTTGAAATGGTACTACTCCTGAGCCATTGCTGTTATGGTTTGTTTCATAAAAATATGTCCATTGAACATTTGCAGACGAATCAGTCTTCATAAGGAAAACACGTTCTCCGCCTCCTGTAAATGCAACACCTGTAATAATATACCCTAGATCTGTACTTTGATTGATGATCGGATTATAAAATGATTCCAAAGAACTAACGGCCTTTAAGAAATTATTTTGTGCTGCCAGGGCAGATGAAATCAATATTAATAGAAAGTTTATCTTTAAAAATTTAAAGGTTGTGTTCACAATGTATACAATTGGACAGAAAGATAAGAAATTTATTTACTTTGTCAATGACCACTCAATCATTCATCTAAACTCAGTATAACTTGTCTATCAACAAAGGTTTATAGGATTTAAATGAATCTAAGGTTTTCTAATCAACTATTCATTCACTTTAATTTCCACACAACGATTAGTCGCTTTACCCGCAGCAGCTTTTTTATCTGCAGCCGGTTTAGAATCGCCGAAGCCTTCTGATTGTAAACG
>JAYUWA010000422.1:0-4378 GCA_043753795.1 Bacteroidota bacterium
TAAAAATTAGCATATCAAAATTCAACATCAACAATCCAATATTCAGGTGAAAATGATTTTGAATTTCTGGCGATCACCTTGCATCAAAGCAGATCCGAAATCATTTAACTCGTTTGCTTCAAAACCCGTATCGTCTCCACCGGATCCTTACTCGAAAACACCGTATTCCCCGCAACAAAAACATCCGCTCCCGCTTTCAATAGCGCCGAAGCATTTTTCAGATCTACTCCTCCATCAATTTCAATTCTGGCTTTTGAATTTGATCTTACGATCATCTCTTTCAGCTCGGAGATCTTTGCATAGGTACGTTCGATAAATTTTTGTCCACCGAAACCGGGATTCACACTCATCATGCAAACAAGATCGATATCAGCGATCACATCGATCAGTGATGAAACAGGTGTATGCGGATTGATAGCAACACCGGCTTGCATTCCGACTTGCTTTATTTGCTGGATTGAACGATGCAAATGAGTTGACGCTTCAATGTGTACCGATAAAATATCAGCTCCTGCATCTTTGAATTGCTGAATGTAACGTTCAGGCTGCACGATCATCAAGTGAACATCCAACGGTTTCTTTGCATGTTTCTTCAATGCAGCGATCACCGGAAATCCAAACGAAATGTTCGGCACAAAAACGCCATCCATCACATCCACATGAAACCAATCTGCTTCACTGTTGTTGATCATTTCAATATCGCGTTGCAGATTTGCAAAGTCGGCGGATAAAACGCTGGGGGCTACTATGACTGACATGTTTTTTTATTTATAGTGATGTTAAATGAAGCGAAGTTAAATGAAGTGAAATGAAGCGAAGTTAAATGAAGTGGAATGAAGTATAAAGAAGTAAAATGAAGTGAAATATTGGTACTTGCAAATTTCTCATTTCATTTCACTTCACTATATTTCTCTTTTCACTTCATTCTTCTTCATTCCACTTCATTTCACTTCATTCCACTTCATTCTTCTTCATTTCACTTCATTCCACTTCATTCCACTTCATTTCACTTCATTCCACTTCATTCTTCTTCATTTCACTTCATTCCACTTCATTCCACTTCTTTATTTTCATTACCAGCAGCGTATTGTTTAAGATACGAAAACCTCTCCGTAAGCTTGCCATTTTTAAGAATGGACGCGCGTTCCACAAGTCCAGTACTGTCTTCTCCGAATAATGCCGGCAGTAACCGTTCAATAAGATGTTTACCGAAACCATCAGAAGCATCTCTTGGAAGTTCACAGGGCAGATTGTCAACTGCCATTACCGTAATTGCTTCTTTATCGAACGAACCGATGATCTCTTCTGTTAGCGGATTGTATCCATAGAATTTATCTTCTATCGAAGTAGCTCTAGTTGTGGATGGAATACTTCCATCGATATCACATGTCACATCAGCAATGACACTGATCCGGAAATCAGGATCGCGCATTCTTTGTTTGGTGAAAAGTATATCAGCACGCGGATCCCAGAATGTTGCATGGATCAGCAAGTCAGTCATCGATGCATAACTATTCGGATCGCTGAAAGCACATCGGTAATTTTCAGGGTTGTGATGAAAATCGTAGCTGCTGAATGGTGATTTATCTTTCGCTTCATAATAATCGTGCGAATGCAATTGAACATAGACCGGTTCGCGGAAAGTGTAGTTCAGAAATTCATACGGAGTGACTTTACGTAAGTTCATTGCTCCCATTGTTTCGCAGGCTCCATTGGCAACGCGGCCACCGCCAGTGACAACAACTTTTATACTCGGTAAATTGACTTTATCCAGTTCAGCAAACAATTCTTTTTTATCGTGACAAAGATGCGCAGGTTTCAGGTCAAACATTTTGTACTTTAATCCATACGCCATGATGCCATTGTATGCTCCTACAATACCGGCGAATCGACCGAAACCAATAATGCGGTTTTCGTTTTTATCGACCAGACATTCATAGTCGATCATTGTAATCCCTTTTTCAATCATTGCATGCAAGAGCGAACGATTATGTGCTTGCTTCTTTATAGTATGAGAAAAGAACAGATACTTTTTATTCGGGATCAATTCATTCTTTGGTACTTCTTTTATTCCGATCAGTATATCGCAATCGGAAATGTCTTCTACCAGAGTAATTCCTGCATTTTTATATTCTGCATCTGTAAATGACCGCCATTCGCTTGGTTGAATCACCAATTCCACTTCCGGATACTCTTGGGAAATCTGCGCACATTGCTCCGGGGTAAATGCAACTCGCTTATCGTGAGGCACTTTACCTTCTCTTATTATTCCAACTTTTAGCTTCTTCATATATTTTGACAGGGGCAAATGTAAACTTTCATTTCCGAATCCGAACCACTGCTGTCCGCTAAAAATCAAAATCAATAATAATTTGAGAATTATGCTTTATAGCTTATTGTAATTTGGTTAACGCGAATGATGTATTCGTTGTTAATTTATAGATTATTAGGTCCGTTAGGGCCATACTCTTGGTAACTCTTGAACCATACAAGAGCGCTAAGCACCTTTTGGGGCGAACTCTTTAAACACACAGCTTTTTTCGACAACGAAAATCAGGAATTAGCCAAATGTAACTTATGTATTCTGGAACTTTTATGCAGTTGAATTAATGGACACATGCATTGTGTTTAAAGAGTGCGCCCCTAAAGGGTGCTTGACTTTCTCGTGTAGTCTAGTAATACCAAAAGTTACGGCCCTAAAGGGCCTTGACTTGACGGCGTATTATAGTATTTCCAAAAGTAAGGAACCTGAAATTACTACATACTTTCCTATGAAAAAAGTTTTATCGGGCAGTATTGAATCTGAACGGGAAAATTACCTTTGCAATGAGACAACTGTGATTTTGGACTAAATTTGATATCGGTTTACAGAACTAAATGCATAACAAATTAATTATGAAAAAGCTAGTACTACTTTTTATACTGATTTCAGGGATCTGTCACGCACAGGAAAACCTCATCGTCCAGGAAATGGAACGGTCGTTTTCCATGGGAAATAAAAATGCCTTTGTGATCGATATCCCGCAGACACAATTGAAAAAAGTTCAGTCGAACTGGCGAACTTATCTTAAACATCAAAGCAGAAGACCGGCTGCATTGAAAGATGGTGAGATCGTTTTGCCTTACGGAGTTATTCCTGCATTGGGTAGCGACTCTATGACAGTCTTCGGTATCGTTAGTCCTGACGGTACGAAAATTAAATTGTCTGCATTCTTTATGTTAAAAGATTCATCGTTTCTAAGCACAGCAGTGAACAGTGAAAAAGCTGCTGCAGTAAATAATTTGATCCGTCAGTTTGGGATCAAAGAATATAAAAATGCTGTTAACGAAGAATTGCTTGAAGAGAAAAACAAATTAAATGTACTTGAGAAAAAAGTCAAATATTTAGAAAATGAGAATGAAGGATACCGGAAAGACATCCGGAATAATGAACGTGCTATTTCGCGCAAGAAAGATGAGATCAGCACCAATGAACAGGAACAAACTTTAAAATCTACTTCTATCCTTCAGCAAAAAACTTATTTGAACAATTTTGTGGGAACAGAAGAACAGAAGAAAAAAGAAGAGAAGTTATTGAAACAATTTACAAAAGAAAAAGAGAAACTTCAGGATAGTAAAGAATCGATGTTAAAGAAGATCGACGATCTTGAGAGTGAAAATCGTGGTTTCGACAAACTGATCGAAAAAAATACTGAAGAGAAAATTCCGGAAGCAAAAAAACAGGTGTCGCTCCAAAAAGCACTTGTCGAAGCAGTAGATTTAAAAATGAATAGTATTAAATGAGAATTGATATACTAACAGTCGTACCTGACTTACTTGCCAGTCCGTTTGCGCATTCAATACTGAAGCGTGCAATTGCTGCGGGATTGGTTGAAGTGCATGTGCATAATATTCGTGACTGGTCAGTGAACAAACACAAAACAGTTGACGATTATCCCTATGGCGGTGGTGCCGGAATGGTCATGATGATCGAACCGATTGTTGCCTGCATAGAAGAATTGAAATCGCAGCGTGAATACGATGAGATCATTTACATGAGTCCGGATGGAAAATTATTTGATCAGCCGATGGCAAATCAGTTATCGATGCAGAAAAACATAATGATCCTCTGCGGACATTATAAAGGAGTTGATGAAAGAGTCCGGCAACAATTTATTACGCGCGAGATCTCTATCGGCAATTATGTTTTGTCGGGAGGAGAACTTGCAGCAGCAGTTCTTGCAGATTCCATTATCCGGTTGTTGCCCGGAGTTTTAAATGACGAGACCTCTGCCCTTTCCGATTCTTTCCAGGACAATCTGCTTGCACCGCCGGTTTATACACGTCCGGCAGAATTCCGGGGCATGAAAGTTCCGGACATTTTGCTTTCCGGACATGC
>JAYUWA010000423.1:0-4368 GCA_043753795.1 Bacteroidota bacterium
AGTCGAGGGGCAATAATTTCGAACAACGGGTTAGTCAGTATTAAACTTTCCCCACTTTTATTTCTTCCACAACACCCGGATCAAGCAGAGTAGAAGTATCTCCAAGATTCGATGTTTCACCTTCAGCAATTTTTCTCAAGATCCTTCGCATGATCTTTCCGCTTCTTGTTTTCGGAAGTCCGGAAACAAATTGAATCTTATCAGGCTTCGCAATAGGACCAATGATCCTGTTTACAGTTTGAATGATATCCTGACGCGCAAGATTTACATCGCCATGATGACCATTATAGATCACATACGCATAGATGCCTTGTCCTTTGATATCATGTGGATAGCCAACAACAGCACTTTCAACAACTCCGGCATGCATGTTAATTGCATTTTCAACTTCTGCTGTTCCTATTCTGTGTCCGCTTACATTTAAGACATCATCAACTCGTCCTGTGATTCTGTAATTGCCTTCGGCATCACGCAAACATCCATCGCCTGTGAAATATAAATTCTCATATGTTGCGAAATAATTTAATTTGCACCGTTCATGATCACCATACGTTGTGCGCAAAATTCCCGGCCATGGGAATTTCATACATAAATTTCCACTGACACCATTTCCTGAAACTTCATTTCCATTTTCATCGACTAAAATTGGATGAACTCCGGGAAGTGGCAACGTAGCATGCGCAGGTTTATGTGGAGTTACACCTGCAAGATTTGAAATTAAGACACCACCGGTTTCTGTTTGCCACCAGGTATCCACAACAGGACATTTTTCTTTTCCAATATTTTTATGATACCAGTGCCATGCTTCTTCATTTATCGGTTCGCCTACTGTTCCAAGTACTTTTAAGGATGAAAGATCTTTTCCTTTCACATAATCCAGTCCATAGGCCATCAGACTCCGTATAGCAGTAGGAGCAGTGTAGAGTATATTAACTTTGTATTTGTCTATGATATCCCAGAATCTTCCGGCATCCGGCCACGTAGGAATACCTTCAAACATCAATGTAGTTCCGCCTGCACTTAAAGGTCCATACAATATGTAGCTATGACCGGTGATCCAGCCGATATCAGCTGTACAAAAATGAATTTGTTCGGGTTGATACTGAAATACATTTACAAAAGTGTAATTCGCCCAGATCATATAACCTGCTGTTGTGTGTACTACTCCTTTTGGTTTGCCGGTCGAGCCGGAAGTATACAGAATGAAAAGAATATCTTCTGCATCCATCACTTCAGCTTTGCAATCAGGATTGCCTTGGGTTTCTACTTTCTTGATCTCATCTTCCCACCATACATCACGGCCTTTGATCATAGAAACAGGAGTGCGTGTCCGTGTGCAAACGATTACTCTTTTCACAAAACGACAAGCTATCAAAGCATCGTCGATCACACTTTTCAGAGGGATGTCTTTTGCTCCGCGATATGCACCATCACAGGTTACGATATACTCGGCTTGAGCATCGACTAATCTGTCGGCAATCGATTGAGCTGAGAATCCACCGAACACAACTGAATGAATAGCTCCGATTCGTGCGCAAGCAAGAACAGCAATGGAAAGTTCAGGGATCATTCCCATATAGATGCAAATCCGGTCACCTTTGCGTACGCCATTATTCTTAAGAACATTAGCAAATTGCTTTACTTTGAAAAGTAATTCTTTGTAAGTTAAGATGCGGTGATGTTCTTCAGGATCATTCGGCTCCCAGATGATCGCCGGACTGTTGCTTAATTTTTCAATGTGTCGGTCAAGACAATTTTCTGTAATGTTTAATTGTCCGCCCTCAAACCATTTAATACGAGGTTCAGAAAAATTCCATTCCAGTACCTTGTTCCATTTCTTTGTCCAGTAAAAATTTTCAGCAATTTCTCCCCAGAATTTCTCAGGGTCTTCCAGACTTTTTTTGTATGCAGAATGGTATTGATCTAGTGATCTTATTTGGTAAGGGTAGGACATGGGTAGAATTAATATTCTACGAATTTATCATTTCATTTGAATGCTAAAAAATAATATCTCGCAAGTTCACTTAAATTGATTGCTTTAGATCACAAATAAAAAAGAGCCGGGGTAAAAGGACCCACACCTCACCCGGCTCTTGGTTTTCATAAGTTGAAACCCACACTATCTTGGTTATTCGATCATTCTTATGAGTAGCAGAATGAATACGAAGAACAGAGTAAAGTCAATAATCGAATATGTAAACTTGTTTCTGCTGGTACTGATTTTTATTTTTTCCATGACGATTTTAGTTTTTGTTGTGTTTCGTGTTAGCGATCAAGAACAGTATTCGTCGATTTGTTAAGCAGTTAATCCGCGGCGGCTTTTTATTTCGCCCCCGTAGATTACGGTCAAAGCCTTAGCCATTTGACCAAGAAGATCTTTTTCTCCATCGCGCAGGATGTCAGAAGTGACTTTTCCGCCACGAACATGAGAGAATGCATTTTTGCGAGCGGTGTTGAGGTTGTGAATGATTTCCATGGGATAATTTTTTTTTGGTTAATTGAATCAAGAATTTTATGGCAGAAATTCTTTTAGTTGGAATACATCGAGTGGTTTTTGCAGATATCGTACGATGCTTGTATTTGAGAATAATTTCACGATTGGTTGAGTGGTGATGACAACGATTTTACATTTACTTCTGATAAAATCAGAAAGCGAGTTGAATTCGCCCATGAAATCGAAATCCTGCAGGCTGCGCATTTGCAGATTCAAAAAGATCAATTCAGGAACATCACTTAGGCGTTGAGTATTAACAAGTTGATTGATAAAATCAGCCGGGTTTGAAAGCACTTTTACATTTTTGGAAATACCGGCAGCTCTAAGAATGGTTTCATTGATAAAAAGCTCCACCATATCATCGTCGATCAGGACGATGTTCTCAAAGCGGTGTCGTGGAAGAGACGATTCCGAGAATGGATAATTATGGACTTTTTCGGTTGACATTCTGAGAGAGAGATGTTTTCACTAATTACTCTTCAAATGTAGAGTGGTTCTCCTCCCCAAAAAAGGGACATAATGAAAATAAATAGACATAGGGTTAAGCTTCCTGAGCTTAACCCTATACCCAAATTTAGTCGAAATTCGCAGTTTCGCTAAAAGTGTGTGTAACGTTGTTTTGTTTCTATAGCGGTCCTCCTGATGATTTAAGTAACTCTAATTTAACAATTTAATGAATAATTAGATAAAATTGGTCTTGTTTGATAATAATTCCAGAATTTTGCCTATTTTAGACATTGAAATTCTTGTTATTCTTGCTTCACTTCTACAGGATCATCATCATCAGTTACCACGATGTCCGCTAGTCCCTCAGAAGAAAAATCTCTTTGAAAACGCTCATCACTTTGTAAAACTGAAACTGATCTTGAGTCCATTGAAATTTGGCCCGAATCTGTTTTTGTAAAATTTAGCCCTAAGGCTAGAATTAATGCAATTAGTGTTTCGATCATGTTGTTTGATTTTATTAAGACAAATCTAGAGCAGTAAGAAGAAGAGAAACTTTAATTTAGGTTGATTTCTTACAAATAGAGAAAAATGAATAATTTAGTTTCGCTACGAAGTTTAATTAAAAAGCTTTCAAATGAAGAGATGAAGATTCTTGAAAGGATCATTCATTCAAAAAAATCAATTGGCTATCCGGTAGAAAACAAGTCAATCTTACTTTTAAATCTACTTTTGATTGACCCGCAATTAAATTCTAGTGAAATTCAAAAAAAAATTTACAATGGCATAAATTATTCAGCCTTTAATAAATTATGCACCAGATTAAGAGAAAAAGTTCTGGATTCAATGTTAATGGAATCAAGTATTGTTCATGGTGGATATTCTAAAAGAAATAGAATTGTTTTTGAATTAAAGAAAAAACTTATTCAAGCAGATATCTTAAATTTGAAGGGCTTAAGAGAGCAAGCAGACTCAATTTGTAAAAAAATAGTTTCAATATCGAATGACTATGAAATTTATGATTTAGCAATTCAAAGTTTAATTACACGAGAAAAATTTGTACGGCTAAGGAAGAACCAAAAGGAAGTAGTAAAGGTAGTTTCTGAAATCAAAAACACTAATTTAAAATTCGAATCTTTTAGGATGTGCCAATCAGATTTTAATTCTATTATGAATAAAATTGCCTCTGCAGGAAATGAGATGAGTTATTTTGTGGAGTTAAAAGATTCCATATCTCGCTTGCAAAAAGAGTTTGATTTGTACGGGTCAAAATCTACTGGATACTATTTGCAACTATTGAAAACTCAATATTATCAAAATGAAAAAAAATATAATAAGGCTGACATATCACTTGATACTGCTTTAAGTATGTTGAAAAGCAAAAGTGTATATTCGGATAATCGGATGGGTTCAGTTCTCTTATCAAAATC
>JAYUWA010000424.1:0-4345 GCA_043753795.1 Bacteroidota bacterium
TAAGCGTAACATTGTATGTTCCCGGAGTAGTGTAGAGATGTGTTGGTGAAACCAGATTTGAAGTATTGCCATCATCAAAACTCCAGTTGTATGAAGTGATCGTACCACCATTCATTGTTGAGGTATTTGTGAAACTGGCGCTTTCATACAAACAAACATCAGTTGTACTGAAAGACGAAAGTGGTGCTGCATAAACATTGATCAAAGAATTCTGAATCAGAGTATCGGAACAGCTTCCTTGGGAAGCGATCAGAGAAACAGTATAAGTTCCCGGTGAATTGTATTGATGAACAGGATTGACAGCAGTTGACACCGGACTACCATCACCAAAATTCCAGATGTATGCAGGAGACCCTGTAGTATTGTTTGTAAACGTAACACTTTGGTTTCCACAGAATGTAGTTGCGTCAGGAGTAAATGCTACAACCGGTCCGGGTGAAACTGTTACAGCAATTGTCGTATCGTCAACACAATTTGGTGTTATGATCGATAACAAAACATTATAAGTTCCGGGTGCTGCGTAGATATGTGGTTCTGAAACTTGCGACGAAAAATTTCCATCGCCGTAGTTCCATGTATAGTTCGTTATCGTTTGGCCATTGCCGTTGGACAAATTTGTAAATCGGACCGTATCGCCAATACAAACATTCGCAGTAGTGAATGAACTCAATGGTGCATTATAAACTGTAATATAATTTGTCCTGACAAGTGTGTCTGCACACGAGCCTTGGGATGCAATCAATGAAACGGAATATGTTCCAGCCGTTGCATAGGTGTGTGATGGTGTCGCAACTGTTGAAGTCGGCGAACCGTCACCGAAGTTCCACGTGTAACTTGGTGACCCTGTTGTTGTATTTGTGAATGTCGCCGAAAGTGACCCGCAACCTGTCAAAGTCGGTGCACTGAAATTCACAAGCGGTCCGGGTGAGACTGTTACTGAAATCGTTGTGTCGTCTGTACAATTCGCTGTTGCAACAGTCAGATTAACATCATAGGTTCCTGCGGAGGCATAAAAATGCGGCAATGTTAACGTAGATGTATTTCCATCGTCATAGTTCCAAGTGACACCTGTTATGGGGTCTCCGTTTCCTGTTGACAGATTTGTAAATCTTACCGAATCACCCAGACAAACAGAGTTTGTCGAGAATGAACTCGTAGGAGCTGCACTGACTGAAATATAATTTGTGCGGATCAAAGTATCGATACAACTTCCTTGTCCTGCTATGAGAGTTACGGTATAGGTTCCGGTAGTGGAGTAGGTATGACTTGGATTTGTTGCACTGCTTGCCGGACTTCCGTCGCCAAAATTCCAGTTATAAATTGTTGTGCCGGTAGTTGTATTCGTAAAATTTGTCGTGAGACTGCCGCAACCATTTACTGACGATGCAGCGAAATTCACAACAGGTCCCGATAAAATGTTTACAGTAATTGTGGTATCGTCTGTACAACCATTTGCCAAAACAGAAAGCTGAACATCATACGTTCCCGATGTTGTATATAAATGCGCCTGACTATTTCCTGTTGCAGAAGTTATGACTGTCCCATCATCAAAGTCCCATGTATAAGAGGTAATCGCGCCGGTAGATGCATTTGTAAAACGAATACTGTCGCCAAGACATGCTGATGTTATGTTGCTGCTGAATGAAGCCAATGGTCCTGCGCCTACTTGAATGTAATTTGTTCTTACTAACGTATCTCTACATGAACCTTGTGCTGCTATCAATGTAACAGTATAGTTTCCTGTTGCAGTATAGACGTGTGTAGGAGTAGCAGCGGATGAAAGCGGACTGCCGTCACCAAAATTCCATGTGTAGGCAGGCGAACCTGTCGTTGTATTTGAAAATGATACTGACAATGGCGAACAACCTGTTGTTGTAGCAGCAGCAAAATTAACAACTGGTGCCGGATTGACTATAATCGCAATCGTAGTATCGTCTGAACAGAATGTTGATGAAGTGGTGAGTACAACGTTGTATGTCGATGCTGTTGAAAACGTATGTGTCGGACTCATTGTTCCTGATGTCGGACTTCCATCACCAAAATTCCAGGAGTAGCTGATTATAGACGAACCATTGCCTACAGATAAATTATTGAAGGCTGCTATATCACCAACACAGATACTGGCCGGTGCAGAGAACGAAGCTGTCGGAACAGGTCTGACGTTAATTAAATTTGTTCGTGTAGATGTGGATGTACATCCGCTATTAGATGCTGTCAGTGTTACAGTGTATAAACCTGTTGTAGCATAGACATGTGTTGGCGCAACAGCACCCGACAAAGGACTGCCATCACCGAAGTTCCATGAATAAGTAGTTGCACTGCTTGTAGTATTTGAAAAAGTCACATTGTATGGTGCACAGCCAAAAGTATCAACAGTAGCAAAGTTGACCGATGGTGACGAGCTGACTGTAACTGATTGTGTAGCACTAGCTGTGCAACCGGAATTATCTGTCACTGTTAACGTAACAGTATAAGAATTGGATGTTGAATAAGTGTACGTTGGATTTTGTGATGCTGATGTTCCTGAGCCATCACCAAAATCCCAGTCCCATGAAGAAATTGTTCCTGATGATGCAGTTCCTGTTCCTGTGAAGTTTGTAGGATTACCACTGCAAACTGCAGAAGCAGTTATTGCCGCAGTCACTTGTGAAACCTGAACCTGCACAGGAAAACGTGTTGCTCCCGGACATGCTGAAACGTAATAAGTGATTTGTCCGCTGGTTAGCACAGGCGTTGTAAATGTCGTTCCACTTCCAACTTGTGTTCCACCTACTGCCTGGTTAAACCACGCAAATGTTGTTCCGCTTGGAACTGTACCGGTTGTAGAAAACGAAAGTGTTGTTGATGTACCCGGACAGATATAAACTGTCGATGTAATTATGTGAAAGGTATTTGTCGGTTGCGAAGTCATTCCTTGACCACCCTTTGTTGCACCATTTGGAGTGAACTCTGAAAGACTACTTCCATTTGTAGATCCATTTGTTCCACCGTTTGCATTCTGTGTAATTGCACCACTGGAAGTTGCAATGTATCCACCACCACCACCACCACCCGGACCTTCGGCTTCAGAAACAAAAATTGCTACACTTTGGTTTCCGCCACTTCCGCCATTGGCATTAACTGTGACACCGGAGATCAATCCTGTGGCGTCTAAAAATAAAGTTCCACCGGCACCACCACCACCGGCACCATCGGTACCGGAACTTGTTGTTGAAATACCGTTATCGCCATTCGAAGTTATAAGTCCGCTTCCGGAAATTGTACTGTAGCAAAGCAGATAAATAATTCCTCCGCCATTACCACCGGCACCACCGAAATTATTGTTCTGATCACCGGCACCACCACCGCCACCCATAAACATTCTTCCTGTTGAGTAGTCGAGTGGATGTCCACCGCGGCCACCATTTTCTCTTCTTGAGTCACCACCCCATGCTGCATTGAGCGGACCTGTAGTTAATGCATTCTGATTATTATCTGAAAAAGAATATCCTCCTTTTCCACCGCCGGAAGAATTAGAAGAAGCAAAACCACCGTATTCTAAATTCCATGCATTCGCCCATGAAGCATTTGAAACATTTGGAACTCCACGACCCGTCCAACCAAGTGTTCCACAATTTCCACCACCACCACCACCGGCATTATGCGCATTTGCACCACCGCCACCGTTTAATGGCGCGCCTTTACAATATCGGCCCGACATACCATCGTAATCAGTAGCATTGCCACCAATACCTTCACCTTTTTCAGCACCGAAATTACTAAGTGAGGAAACATAATTTTGAATTCCGTAATCAGTGTTGTTTTCGCCGGCATTTTGTCCGCCTCTGAATCCTCTTCCGCTTGCATTAATTGTTCCGCCGCTATTAACAGTAATTCCATTTACAACTTCAAGAATTAATACACCACCTGTGCTACCATTCCACGGTGGACATGTCATTGATCCACCTGACCCAACTGTCAATGTTGTTAAACGCGGTACTCGCACAACTTGGGTTCTGCCTGAAGAAGTGTAACTGTTTTTAAGTTGACACGTTGTTGTAATCTGAGTTGAAGATGGAACATCAGCAACTTCAACAAATTCGAAATTTCCACTGTTACCATATGAAATCAAGCTACCGTAAGTAGTATCATTTGCTGAAGTCATTGTTGCTCCTTGCATCTGTATAATAAAGATCAGATCGCCGGCAGCAAGAGGTGTAGAAAGTGCAGCATTCAACGAACTTGATGCAACATTCAAAGTATTTGTACCCGAAGCTGCATTCGCCGTTAAAGTCGTGTAGTCATTTAAAATACTTGTCGTACTTGTAGTCAATGCACCATTCTTTCCCATCTGAGCTTTAAGCAA
>JAYUWA010000425.1:0-4332 GCA_043753795.1 Bacteroidota bacterium
ATCCTGCTTGTTTTTTCTTCCAGAACGCCGCGCATAACCATTGCACCATAGATGAAAATGAAAAGGTAAATCAATAATCCGGCAGCAAAACCCAGTCCGGTTGTAATGGGAGTACTTGTTTCTTTATTCTCCAGATCGCGGGTTTGAATATTTACATCCGTTTTAATTGCCAGAAGTTTGGATTCATCAATACCTGCTGAAATATATTTCTGAGTATTGATCTCTTTTTCAATTGTAAACTTTATTTTTGAAATGATATCAAATCCGGGTTGGGATTCAGAATAAAAGGTAACTGCTTTTTCAAGACTGCTCAGATTTTCGGTTGCAGGAATAACTAATACACCAAAGTAACCTCTGTTCTTACTTTCGCTTCTGACCTTTTCTACATCTTCATTCAGATATTCGAATTTTACACGTTCATTATCCTTGAATTTATTTACAAAGATCTTTGTGTTATCGATAACCCCGATCTTTTTGACTTCAGTATCTACTTTATCAAGAAGAAGTGCAGACACAAAAATTCCGCTCATCAGCAATGGTCCTAAAAAGGTCATGACGATGAAAGATCTTTTTTTCACTCTTGTCAGATATTCTCTTTGTATTACTAAAAGTATCTTATTCATAATAATTTTATTTCGGAATTAATTAATTTCTGTTTTCGCTAACTTGTTTGATGAAAATATCATTCATACTTGGTACGATCTCCTGCAATCCGAGGATCTGCACGTGAGGCATAAGCAATGCAAGCATGTCATTCACTTTAAGGTTGCCAAGCATTTTTACTTTTGCTGTACTGTGTTCTTCCTCTTCTTTCAGGTCAATCAATTCAAAACCTGTCCAAAGGGCATTTGTGAATCCAATTCTGTTTCCTACATAATTAATTTCGAACATGTGGCTGCGGAATTGTTTGCGGATATCTTTCACACTACCATTGAGAATAACATGGGCATTATCGATCAAAGCGATATTATTGCAGAGCTCTTCTACACTTTCCATTCTATGCGTAGAAAGCACAATTGTAGTTCCTTTGTTTCTCAATTCCAGCAATTCGTTCTTGACCATTTCAGCATTGATAGGATCAAAGCCAGTAAATGGTTCATCAAGAATTAAGAACTCCGGTTCATGTAAAACCGTTGTGATGAACTGAACTTTCTGCGCCATCCCTTTTGAAAGTTCTTCCACTTTCTTTTTCCACCATGCCTGGATCTCGAATTTTTCAAACCAGAATTTTAGTTTTTTCATGGCATCAGCACGCGACATACCTTTTAGTCGAGCAAGATAAAGTGCCTGCTCACCGACTTCCATTTTTTTATAAAGTCCGCGTTCTTCCGGGAGATAACCCATCTGCAAAACATGGTCAGTACTTAACGGCTGACCTTTGAAAAGAATGCGGCCGGAATCAGGAGCAGTAATTTGTGTGATGATCCTAATGAGTGAAGTTTTACCTGCTCCATTCGGACCAAGTAATCCAAACACACAATTAGATGGAATATGCAGAGTAACACCATCCAAAGCTCTATGCGCTGCATAATTCTTTGATACATTTTCAATTTCAAGAATATTCATAAGTATAGTAGAAGAAGCGTAAATGTAAAAAACCCCGGCTGAATTATCAGTCGGGGTTTGATTTATTTTTACATTTCTGTAAACATAATATTGTAGATTCTTTTATTCAAAAAACTCTCTGACTCTGTCACGAAAAGTTTTATCGCTTTTACCCGGATTAGGTTTGAAATTCGGAGAATTCCGGAGTTGTTCCAGCAATTTTTTTTCTTCAACGGAAACATGTTGCGGTGTCCAGACATTGATATTTACCAATAGATCGCCTCTGCCGTAACTGTTCACTGACGGAAGACCTTTGCCTTTTAATCGCAGTACTTTTCCACCTTGAGTACCGGCATCGATCTTGATCTTTGCCTTACCATCTATTGTCGGGATCTCCAGAGAAATACCCAGAGATGCATCAGCGAAATTAATGTACAAGTCATGAAGCAGGTTGTTTCCATCACGTTGCAAGTGCGGATGTTTGACTTCTTCGATGACGATATAAAGATCACCGGGAACTCCGCCGCGTTCAGCAGCATTTCCTTTTCCACTAACTGTCAACTGCATTCCTTCGCCGACTCCGGCAGGAATGTTTATCGCAATCACTTCTTCGCCATGTTGCAAACCACTTCCATGGCATGACTTACATTTATTCTGAATTGTTTGGCCTTCGCCATTACAAGTCGGACAAGTTGCAGTTGTGCGCATTTGTCCGATAAAAGTACTCGTCACTCTATGCACTTGACCTGCGCCATTACACGTTCCACACTTATGAAACGAAGCGCCATCTTGTGCACCTGAGCCTTTACAGGAAGTACAGGAAATATGTTTGTTGACTTTTATTTTTTTCTCTACGCCTTGAGCAATTTCTTCTAGAGTTAAGCTGACTTTCACTCTGAGGTTTGTACCACGATTTACTCTTCGTCCACCTCTGCCGCCACCGCCAAAGAAACTTTCAAAACCATTTCCTTCTCCGCCGAAAATATCTCCAAAATGGGAGAAGATATCTTCCATATTCATTCCACCTTGTCCACCACCACCGGCGCCATTCATACCTCTATGACCAAACTGATCATAACGTTGGCGTTTTTCAGCATTGCTTAATACTTCATAAGCTTCTGCAGCTTCTTTGAATTTTTCTTCCGCTTCTTTATTTCCCGGATTTTTATCGGGGTGAAATTTAAGCGCCATCTGCCGATAGGCTTTTTTAATATCGCCATCAGCAGCACCTTTTGCAACACCAAGTATTTCGTAATAATCTCTTTTAGACATAATATTTAAAGGCGATCTTAATTTCCAACAACAACTTTAGCATGACGGATTACCTTATCATTTAAAAAGTATCCTTTTTCAACTTCGTCAATTACTTTTCCTTTCAGATCCGGTGAAGGCGAAGGAATATTTGTAATTGCATCATGAAGATCCGGATCAAAAGATTTTCCGGTAGCATCCATTGGTTTCAAACCTTTGCTTTCAGTAGTTGATTTTAATTTAGAATAAATAAGATTAATGCCTGCTTTAATCGCTTCCACATCGCTTGTACTTTCGAAAGATTTGATTGCTCTTTCCATATCATCGATAATTGGAAGAATTGCTAAAAACACATCAGAGCCTGCCAGCTTTGACTGCTCAATTCTATCGCGGGAAACTCTGCGTTTATAGTTCTCAAATTCAGAATACATATAGAGATATTTGTCTCTTGATTCTGTTAATTCAGCTTCTAATTTAGCAATAGGGTCAATTTCTTCAACTTTTGCATCGGGAAGAGCTGCCTCCACCGGGGTACTCTCATCCGTCAGATTTTCATTTTCCGTGGTATTATCCATGTCACCTGTATGGTCTTTCGATTTCATTTTCTTTCTGATATTTTTAAAAATTGACAAAATTCAAGGGTTTTGAGCAAGCTTCAAGTACTTTGCCACTCCAATTTAGAGGTCAATTTGGCAGGCGCAAATATACAGTTTTCTAATGGGTAAAATGCCTATAAATTCAGGGAATAAGGCAAAAAAAAAGCAGAAGTCTGACTTCTGCTTTTATCCGATACCGGAAATAGTATTTCAAATTACTTCACTTGGCTTTGAAGAGCTTGTTCTAAGGCTGCACCACGAAGGTCTCTGCCTACAATGATACCATTGCCGTCGATCAGCCAACTTGCCGGAATAGATTTCACATTATAAATAGATGCTGCATCAGAATTCCACCATTTAAGGTCGCTTACATGCGAAGTCCATGTCAAACCATCTTGTTTAATAGCGTTCATCCAACCTGTTTTGTCTTTATCCAATGACACACCATAAACTGTAAACCCTTTTCCGCTTTTGAAATTCGAGTCTTTGAATTTATTGTAGGCCTGTACGACAGCCGGATTTTCACGTCGGCATGGTCCACACCAGGATGCCCAGAAGTCAATTAACACCATCTTTCCTTTTAAACTGGAAAGTGCTATAGGTTTTCCTTCAGGAGACATGTAACTTAATTCAGGAGCTTTGTTTCCTATCTCAGTTCCGACAGTAACTGTGGATTTTTGAGCGAAACTTACCGTTGAAGCAGTAATGAAAACTGCCAGAGCGAAGATTATTTTTTTCATATTATTTTTTTTGCATGCCTATTAGGGCAATTATCCTGCCATTTATGTAGTAAAGTTAACGCTAAAATGGGCTAAAAGTTTGATCTTTCACAATGTTTTACCCGATTTTTTTCAGACGCGCACTATTTTGGCTCCAATTGCATTTAATCGTTCATCTATCCGCTGGTATCCGCGATCAATTTGCTCGATATTGTGAATGA